>JAUYEB010000126.1 GCA_030691555.1 Candidatus Bathyarchaeota archaeon | reverse complement strand
AGGGCGCACCAGACGTAGGCGCCGCTGCTGTTGCCGACGAAGAGGCCCTTCTTGCGTGCTAGCATCTGCGCCGTGGCGAGGGCGTTCTTGTCGGTGACCTGTATGACCTCGTCTATGATCTTGACGTCGGTGATGGAGGGTATGAAGCCGTCCCCGATGCCCTCGACCTTGTGCTCGGCACACTTGAGGGGCTCGACGTCCCCCTCGACGTTCTTGCCGATGGGGTCGACGGCGTAGACCCTGAGGCCGGGGTTCTTCTTCCGGAGTACATTGGCGACCCCCATGAGGGTGCCGCCTGTGCCGATGCCCGCGACGAAGGCGTCCACCTTCCCGCCGGGGACCTGCTTGAGAATCTCCTGCGCGGTCGTCCTCTCGTGCGCCTGCACGTTGTCGTTGTTGTCGAACTGGCACGGCGCCCAGTGCTTCGGCCTCTTCGCTATCTCCGCGGCCTTCTTCACGGCGCCCGCTATGAAGTCCTTCGCCGGCGTCAACACGACCTCGGCGTTGTAGTGCTTCATGATTGTGTGGCGCTCAATGGATGCTGTTTCCGGCATGACGACGATCATCTTGTAGCCCTTCGCCGCGGCGGCGCAGCTGAAGGCGATCCCCGTGTTGCCGCTCGTCGCCTCGACGATGGTGTAGCCCGGCTTGAGGTCGCCGCGCTTCTCCGCCTCCGCGATGAGGTGCTTGGCGATCCTGTCCTTCACGCTCCCGCTGGGGTTCAGGTACTCGACCTTCGCGTAGATGACTGCGTCTTCCCCGGGGAAGCTGAGCTTGATCATCGGCGTCTCGCCGACGAGTTCGAGGGCGTTCTCGACGACCTTCAAGCGATAATTCCTCATCATGATCCGCTTGACGCGGTGATAAGGATATTCCTCTACGAGTTCGAAGGGATCGCGTCGTCCGTATCAGCCCACGAATACGGTACGCCAACTAGGCACACACCAACAGAGGGGGGAGGGGGGTATCCAAGATAACTAAAAATAGAGCCCCGTTAGCCTAAATAACCCCGAAAAAGTCATCATTTACGATCCAAAATGTACAAAAATGCACATAAAGTGACCCAATAATGCGCGAAAAGTGCACCCAAAACGGCGCTTTTCGACGCTGAAACCCGTCGAAAGACCGCGAAAAGAAACCATTTGCCGCAAATTTTTTTTCTCTTATCATGGGTAGCACGGTATAAGCCCCCCACACGATCAACAATCATATACCCCCACACGCGCAGACTACACCACCTTGACCGACCCGAGCATGAAGGAGATGGCCGAGATGCTCCGCAAGGGCGCCAAGATGCTCAGCATGTCCTGCCCAGAGTGCGGCGCCCCCCTCTTCCAGCTCAAGACGGGGGAGATATTCTGCCCCAGAGAGAAGAGGGAGGTCAAGATCATGAAGGAGGGCGAGGACCCCGAGAGGGCGAAGCAGGGCGCCAGCCTCGAGAAGACGCTCCAGTCGAAGCTCCAGCTCCTCCAGCAGCGGCTCGAGGCGGAGGAAAACCCGGCGGAGATCAGGGAACTCACCACGACAATAACAGTGGTCCTCGACGCGCTCTCCCGGCTGAAGCCCGAGAAGAAGACCGCGTAGCCCTCGCTAGGCTAGTTTCACGCCGATGAGCCCCTCGACGAGCCTCTGGACCTCCTCCTCAACCTCGTCCACAGGGCGAGCGGTGTCCAGCAGCCTCATCTCGCCATCCTTCGCGAACCCGAGGTAGAGGTCGCGGACCCGCATCAGGTAGGAACGGTTCTCGAAGACCGTGAGGGTCCTCCCCGAGACCCTGAGTAGGCTCCTCTCAGGGTCGACGTCGAGGAGCAGTACGAGGTCCGGCTTCAGGGCGAACCTCTGCAGCTCCCTGAGCCAAGCCACGTCGACGCCAGCGGCTCCCTGGTAGGCGAGGGTCGAGTGGTAGTACCTGTCGCAGACGACCGTCGTCCCCTGCTCCAGTATCTGCTCTATCCGCTTGCTGTGCTCGAACCTGTCAGCGGTGAAGAGTAGGGCCTCCGACTCGGGCGAGAGGTACCTGTCCCCAGCCTCCGCGTAGTGGCGGATGAATCGGCCGATGCTCCCGTCGCTAGGCTCCCTCTCCAGGACGTGGTCGACCCCCTTGTCGCGTAGCTTCATGCTGAGAAGCTCGATCTGCGTGCTCTTCCCGCTGCCGTCGACGCCCTCGAAGACTATGAACCAGCCCCTGGGAGCCATCGAGTGGAAGAGGAGGCGGGAGGCGTTAAATGCCTTGCTAGTTCTGGAACTGCTCCCGGCTGTACGTGGTTAGGAACTCCGCCTTGCCGTTCCTTATGAGGAGCATGTCCTCGACCCTGAGGTAGTACTCGCCCTTGTTCCAGAGCTTGGGCTCGACGCAGAAGACCATACCGTCGACGAGGGGCTGCGTCGAGTCGGGCTTGAGCCACGGGTCCTCGTGGACCTCTACCCCGATCTGGTGGCCGACGTTCCCCGTCTTCAGCCTGTTGCGTAGGTAGTTGCCGTAGCCCTGCTTGTCGAGGACCTTCTCCATGTAGGGGTAGAAGTCGCAGAGGCGCGTAATCTCACCGCCTACGGCGTCGGCGGCCTGGACGACGGCGAGGTTCAGCGACTGGTACGCCTGCAGGATGTCCTGGCGGGGCTGCCCGTAGTAGAAGCTCCTCCCCCAGTCGCTGCAGTAGCCGTCGACGACGAGGCCGAAGTCGAAGGCGATGCTGGTCGAC
>JAUYEB010000003.1 GCA_030691555.1 Candidatus Bathyarchaeota archaeon | reverse complement strand
TCGACCTTCTCAGGCTCGGGTGGCGGCGGCTTGTCCTCGGTGTCCTTCTTCGCGGCGAGCCTACCCCTCTCCATACGGGACTTGAAGAACACGGCGCCGACGATCCCACCGATCAGCAGGCTGAGCATCGCGTACAGGTCCGTCCACGCCCCCTCGACGAGGATGTTGTATGCGAACTCGAACATGTATGCTAGCACGGCGACTACGGTGCCGGTCTGCACGTAGTTATCCATCTTCACCCTGGCGACGAGGTACCCCCCGAGGAAGCCCCCGGCCAGATGCGATGCCAGGTAGATGTTCAAGATCAGCGAGTACAGGGGCTCCCTCTCAGCCGGGCTGAGGCCACCGTACATCAGCTGTAGTATCTGGGAAGCCAGGAGGACGACGCCGAACGCGAGCGCGGCCCCGGCGAGGTAGTTCCTGAACGCGCGCTGACCTTCCAAGACGCTTCAACCCATAGGGCGCCCATCGGATATTTAACCCCCCGGGGGGGCGGGCGTCAAGTTCTTATCCCCTCCACCCGATCTGCATCTGGACACCGTTGACCGCAAAAGTACGGACGCCGAAGTTCTTCGACTACTTCGCCGGGGCCATCCTGACGAACGGCCTCGCGACGATGGCCATCTACCTCGCCGCCTACGAGCCGTTCTTCCAGTACCTGCTCATACCGCTGTGGTTCCTCGCCGCGGGGGTCTCCGCCTACCTGGTCTGCATGCGGACATCCAAGGAGCACCTCCTCGTCGGGGCCAAGACGGCTGTCGCCTCGATAGCGGTGGGGGTCGTTATGATACCCACCCTCCAGGGCCTGGAGCTAGGCATCCTAGCCCTCATCCTCGTCTGCTTCCTCCTAGGCAGCATCGGCGGGGCCTACTTCGCCCTCAGGGAACAGCTGAAGAGGCAGAAACTGGCCGCCTCCGCCCCGCCACCAACCCCTCCGCCGGTCGAGACTTAAACTTAAATCACCTACCCGCCGCTTAACACTCGGCGCAGGGCTTGTACTACGACGTAGAGGTTACCCCGGAGGAGGAGACGACACTCATCGAGCAGGTGGCCCAGAAGATCCACGAGTACGAGATGGAGACCGCCGCCATCCTGCTGCTCGAGAGCAGCAAGCCGCTGGTCTGGGTCGGCGGTGAGATGGGGCGCTTCTTCATCACCCCCTTCGTCCCCATCATAAGCGACAAGTGGGGGGTGAAGAGCGAGAAGTTCTTCCTCATCTTCGAGAAGAGGGAGAACGTGGAGCGCCTCCTCAAGCGGCTGGAGCAGCTCTCCATGGAGGACGACGAGAAGAAGAGGGCCGCCAAGAAGGCCGCGAAGGAGGCCGCCAAGAAGACGGGGGCCCCGTCGGAGCCGGGGAAAGAGGGAGAAGCCGCGGAGAAGCCCGGGCAGCAGCCCGCCCCCGAGCCCAAGAAGGAAGAGAAGAAGGGCTGGAGAAGGTACTTCTAGTTTAGAGAACGCCTAGCCCCTATCATTCTTTTCAGAAACCTTTAACCGTGGAGGTCTTAAGACACATCAGAATTACGATGCCTGCCCTCAAGAAATCCCTCGAGGATATGCAGTACATTCTCGCCACGGACGTAGGCAGCACGACGACGAAGGCCCGCTTCTTCCGCAAGAAGGACGGCGTCTGGCGTTTCTACGTCGCGGGCGAGGCACCAACGACGGTCGAGGCCCCCTACGAGGACGTGACACTCGGCGTACAGAACGCGGTGCGTGAGGTCGAGGAGCTCACAGGCCACAAGCTGCTGAGACCCGACGGCCACGGGCTCATAATGCCATACGACGGCAAGCAGGGCGTAGACCTCTACTGCACAACCAGCAGCGCGGGCGGCGGACTCCAGATGATGGTCGCCGGCCTCATCAAGAACATGACCGCCGAGAGCGCCAACAGGGCCGCCCTCGGGGCGGGCGCCATAGTCATGGACGTCATCGCCCGGGACGACGGCAGGCAGCCCTACCAGAAGATACAGCTCATAAGGAACCTCCGCCCCGACATGATCCTCTTCGCGGGAGGGACGGACGGGGGGGCGGGCCAGCACGTCATGGAGATAGCGGAGCTGATAAAGGCCGCCGAGCCCAAGCCCCGCCTCGGCGTCAGCTACAAGCTCCCCATCGTCTACGCGGGCAACAAGACACTCAGGGAGGACATCGCCAAGCTCTTCAAGGGCGAGTTCGCGCTCACCTCGGTCGACAACATCCGCCCCGTCCTAGAGCAGGAGAACACGGAGCCGGCGCGCCGCGCCGTCCACGAGCTCTTCATGGAGCACGTCATGAGCCACGCCCCAGGCTACAACAGGCTGATGCAGTGGACCGACGTCCCCATCATGCCCACGCCCGCCGGCGAGGGCATGGCCATGCAGCTCATCGCCGACACGTTCAAGATAAACGTCCTCGGAGTCGGCCTCGGCGGGGCCACGACCAACGTCTACAGCGTAGTCGATGGCCGCTTCGTCCGAAGCGTCTCAGCCAACCTCGGCATGAGCTACAGCGTGACCAACGTCATGAAGGAGGCGGGCATCCCCAACATCATGAGGTGGATACCCTTCAAGATCGAGGAGGAGGAGGTCGCCAGCCGCCTGATGAACAAGATGATCAGGCCCACCACCATCCCCCAGACACTGGAGGACCTCATGGTGGAGCACGCCGTCGCCCGCGAGGCGCTGAGGCTCGGCCTACAGCACCACCGCACAATCGCGACGCGCCTCAAGGGCGTCCAGACGCAGCGCACCATCAGCGACATGTTCGAGCAGGCCATCGAGGACAGCTACGTCAAGATGATGACCATCGACGTCATCGCCGGCACGGGCGGGCTACTCAGCCACGCCCCCCGCCGCGTCCAGCCGATGCTCATCCTCAGCGACGCCTGGCTCCCCGAGGGAGTCACCAGGATGTTCCAGGACTCGGTCTTCATGATGCCCCACCTGGGCGTCACGAGCACCGTCTACCGCGACGCGGCGTGGAGCATCTTCGACAAGGACTGCCTGCTCAGGATAGGGACCAGCGTCGCAGCCGCTGGCACCGGGAAGCTCGGTGAGCACTGCATGACCGTCGAGCTCACCATGCCCGATGGCACTACAGTTAAGGAGGATATGAAATTCGGCGACATCAAACTCGTACCTCTTGCGGAGGGACTGGAAGTGAAGGCGGTCATCCACCCCGCGAAGGCGTTCGACGTCGGCGAGGGCCCCGGCAAATCGAAGGAGGCTACAGTCATCGGAGGCATCGCGGGCATCCTGCTGGACGCACGCGGACGCCCACTGTACCTGCCCGAGGACGACGCCCAGAGGAGGGACCTCCTATACAAGTGGTTCACATCACTCAAGCTGTACCCCGAGGACCCCCTCAAGGAGCTGGTGAAGTAAGATGACGACCAAGAAGCACGAAGCCCCGAAGAACGACAAGAAGAAGGACGACAAGGAGAGCGGGGAGGCACACGCCTACACGCCCGGCCTCAAGGTCAAGCGCGCCATGACCATCGACAAGCTCCGCCGCCTCCCCATACCCGGGGAGGTCCTTCACAAGATCGGGGACAAGGTCAACTACGACACGAAGGTCGCGAGGACCGAGATCAGCGGCGAGCCCGAGATAGTGAAGGTCGCCATGGTCCTAGGCGTCGAGGCCGAGGACATGACCAGGTACATGCTGAAGAAGGCCGGCGACAAGGTGAAGCAGGGCGAGAACATCGCCTTCTACACCGCCCTCTTCGGCCTGATGAAGAAGAGCGTCCCCAGCCCCAAGGACGGCGTCATCGAGTCCGTCTCCGAGGTCACGGGTCAGGTCATCGTCAGGGGGGCGCCCATCCCCGTCGAGGTAGACGCGTACCTCCCTGGCACGATCGTCGACGTCGTGCCCCGCGAGGGTGCCGTCGTCCAGACACACGGCGCCTTCATACAGGGCATCTTCGGGATCGGCGGCGAGACACACGGAGAGATAAAGGTGGTCGTCGCCGGCAACGGGGACGAGATCACCCCCGACAAGATAGGCCCAGACTGCAAGGGGAAGGTCCTCATCGGGGGCTCCCTCGTCACCCTCGACGCCATGAAGAAGGCGGCCCAGGTAGGCGTCTCAGCCGTCGTCGTCGGCGGCGTCCGCCACCAGGACCTCACGACCTTCACGGGTCAGGAGATCGGCGTCGCCATCACGGGGCAGGAGGAG
>JAUYEB010000302.1 GCA_030691555.1 Candidatus Bathyarchaeota archaeon | reverse complement strand
CCGTTAGTCAAGCGATTCTCCACCTTCCGGTGTCGGCTGACATGTTTAAACTTTACGCATCCCCGGGGGTGGCTGCGGGAGGCAGGCATCTACGCCGAAACCCCGAGGATCAGTATGGTTTATAGATGTGAACCGAACCTTTTTATCCACCATCCAAGTCGGATTGAGTAGGAGATTAGAGAAATGAGCGGAAAAGAGAAGCCACACATTAACCTGATCATCATCGGACACGTTGATCACGGTAAGAGCACGAGCATCGGCCACCTGTTCTACGACGCCGGCGCGATCGACGAGAAGTACGCGAAGGACATGGAGGCCGAGTCCAAGGCCATGGGCAAGGAGTCCTTCAAATACGCATGGCTCCTCGACAGGCTCAAGGAGGAGCGCGAGCGCGGCATCACCATCGACCTCGCCTTCTACAAGCTGGAGACCCATAAGAACTTCTTCACCGTCATCGACAGCCCCGGCCACCGCGACTTCGTAAAGAACATGGTCACGGGCGCCAGCCAGGCAGACGGAGCTATCCTCCTCATCTCCGCCAAGAAGGGCGAGTACGAGTCAGGAACCAACCCCGGAGGCCAGACGCGCGAGCACGCCTTCCTCGCCAAGACCCTGGGCGTCAACCAAGTCGTCGTCGCCATCAACAAGATGGACGACCCCACCGTCGCATGGAGCGAGCAGCGCTACCAGGAGGTCAAGGACGGCATCACGCGCCTCCTCCAGATGGTCGGCTACGACACGAGCAAGACAAACTTCGTCCCCACCAGCGGCTGGGGCGGCGACAACCTCGTCAAGAAGAGCGCCAACATGCCCTGGTACAAGGGCCCGACACTCCTCGAGGCACTCGACACATTCGTCATGCCACCCAAGCCGACCGACAAGCCCCTCAGGATCCCCGTACAGGAGATCTACACGATCAGGGGTGTGGGCACGACCCCGGTCGGCAAGGTCGAGACGGGCACGCTGAAGGTCAACGACGACATCGTCTTCATGCCGAGCGGCGAGAAGGGCAAGGTCAACAGCATCGAGACCCACTACACGCGCCTGGAGCAGGCCGGCCCAGGAGACAACATCGGCTTCAACGTCAAGGGCGTCGACCGCGAAAAGATAAAGCGCGGCGAGGTCGCAAGCCACACCAACACCCCCTGCAAGGTCGCCAAGGCATTCAAGGGCAGGATCTTCATCATCCACCACCCCACCGCAGTCGGCCCAGGCTACACGCCCGTGCTGCACATCCACACCGCCCAGGTCGCGGTCAAGTTCGAGGCCATCGAGGCCAAGCTCGACCCCAGGACGGGACAGGTCGTGGAGCAGAACCCCACATACCTCAGGACGGGAGAGGCGGCGATCGTAAAGTTCATCCCTCTCCAGCCAATCGCCATCGAGGCCTTCAAGGACTTCCCGCAGCTCGGCAGGTTCGCCCTGCGCGACATGGGCACGACCATCGGCGCCGGCATCGTCCTAGAAGTCGAGAGCTAAACGCTCTCACCCCCTTTTTCGATACATTTAAGTTCTCGGCAATCTGACAAGACGGGGAACGGGTATGGCGCGGCGCGCACGTATCAAACTCACAAGCACCGACACCGTGAAGCTCGAGGGTGTCTGCGACGAGATCAGGGACATCGCACAGAAGATCGGCGTGAAGCTCGTCGGTCCAATCCCACTGCCCACGAAGAAGCTCCTGGTCCCCACCCGGAGGACCCCCTGCGGCGACGGCAGCAAGACCTGGGACAAGTACGAGATGCGCGTCCACAAGAGGCTCATCGAGATCGACGCCCGCGACCGCGTGATGCGCAGCATCATGCGCATAAGGGT
>JAUYEB010000036.1 GCA_030691555.1 Candidatus Bathyarchaeota archaeon | reverse complement strand
TGGAGGGCCGCAAGAACCGCCTGGCTGCAGCCGCTCATGTTCTCGTTGGCGTGGGCCTTCGCCCTGATCGCCTTGACCTTCCTCGAATCTACCATAACCG
This sequence comes from Candidatus Bathyarchaeota archaeon, assembly GCA_030691555.1. GTDB lineage: Archaea > Thermoproteota > Bathyarchaeia > TCS64 > TCS64 > UBA8941. The sequence continues at coordinate 8,504 of JAUYEB010000036.1, read as the reverse complement.
GGAGAGCGGCCTCAGCCGATTTAAACCATGACACGAGTACTACTTGATCTTGGGGAGGAGCCTCTCCGCCGCGACCTCCGCGGCTATGCCGCAGACCTTGGGGCAGCCCTCGTCGCCGTGCCCCCCGCAGGCGTAGAACGCCTCCCTCTGGGCCGTGTCGCGCAGGTCGTAGCTGCGCCCGTATATCCCCCTCTGTATGTCCCAGCAGATCGTCGACTTTAGCGGCGCCTTGAACCCGAACTCCCTCTCGACGCGGCGCTGGAACTCGGTCGCGACCTCGTCCGCCTCGGCGCACGCCGCAGCGTAGACGGGCGTATCCGGCATCCTGCTCCTCCCCTCGACGAGGCCCACCGCCATCAGCGCCCCCAGCAGGGCACCGCACGTCTCCCCGCGCCTCGCGACCCCGCCGCTCAGCACCGTCGCCGCCCTGAAGGACTCCAGGTCGCCGACGCCGAGCCCCTCCTGCAGCGCCAGCAGCACGGACTGGCTGCAGCCGCTGTACTTGTCGTAGAATAGGGCGCGCCTCCTGATCTCCTCCACGAGAACCTCATCGACCATGGCTGATTACTGGTCGGTACCCGATTTAAGACGTGGGGGAGGGGCGCCACCAAGGTTTATATCGGGACATATCCGTATCCAGCAGGAATGATCGGCCTACACCTGATGCTCGACGGCGTTATGCGCGCCCCCGTAACGAAGGAGCTAGTCGACTCCATCCTGCGCGAGCTCCCAGGCAGGATAGGCATGAAGATAATCGCGGGCCCCGTCGTCGTGGAGGGCAACCCCTGCAACCCCGGCTGGACCGGCTTCGTCGTCATCGACAAGAGCCACATAGCCATCCACACCTTCACAGAGGGCAACCGCATAAGCATCGACGTCTACAGCTGCCAGCCCTTCGACGCCGACGAGGTCGAGCGCTACCTCAACGAGAAGATCGCCCTGACCCGAGTGAACAAGAGGGTCGTCAACCGCTCCGAGGCCTAGGTAAGCTGGAAGGTGTCCTCCAGCCTCTCCGCTGCGTCTCCAGTGACCCTCCTCGCCAGGAGCCCGAACAGGCTGGAGGCGACGAGGGGGACGACAAGGAGGAGGACCATTCCTCAGCCAACGCCGCCACCGACGCCGCGCATGGGCATCCCCCAACCTGAAATCCCTAAACGAAAAAAGGTTTACGGACCAAGAGGCGCGAGCCAAGGTTTATCTTGATAGTTTCCACCGTCCCTCATGGTGTTCCCATGAGCAAGAAAGATACCAAGATGGTTGACAAGTTCAAGGAGCTGTCCGTCGTCGAGGATGACTACGCAGTCAAGCTCGACACCGAGGTGCGGGGCTACGGAAACGAGATACTCCGCGACATCGTAGGCTCCATCGCCGTCGACAGCAGGAAGCACGCCGGCCTCTTCAAGGCGTGCGCCGCGATAACGGCGGGGGACAGCCTCAGCCTCACCGAGGACGAGTACAACCAACTCGTCGGGAGCCTAGAAAAGCACGAGGCCGTCGAGGGGAACATGATCAAGGTCGTCGACGACATCCTCGCCAAGAACAAGGACGACCGCATAAAGATGATGCTCAACCACATAAAGAGCGACGAGATACGCCACCACGCCCTAATAAGGAACCTTACGAAGATGGTCGTGAAGCGCGAGGTCATCCTAGAGAAAGACGTCTGGAACCAGCTCTTCAGGGACGTGCTGACGCACGGCCACGCCCCGCCGGACCAGTGGGAGGAGCCCGAGTAGCCCCCCTCCTATAAAATCGAACGGATAATTAGGCACCGAAAAAGGAAATAGAGGAAAAATATCCCCCTTTTCCAATAAAGGGGGTTTTTTTATGGCAAAAACTTCTTTGGGCATGTTCCAAGGGTTAAATTTAAATAAACTCCCTCCCTGACTATCTGTTGCCTGAAATACGCCCCCTACAGAGATGTTGCTCAATAAGGACGATTATCTACGCGTGGACGCCGGATACGACGGTGAGGGGCTAGAGATCAGGCTAAACGACGACCCCTACAGGGTCGAGTACCCGGAGAATGTCTGGGACCCCCTCGACGACGACGCTAAGAGGCTGATAGTCGACCACGTCGCCTTCATGTCGACCAACTACCTCCCCCTCGTCCTGAAGAAGAAGGGCGTGATCTACGGGACGCGGCGGCCGATGCTGGAGAGCTTCGCCTTCAAGAGCACGGTCTACGACCTCCCCAGCAGTGCCCTCCTCGACGGCTTCCCCGCGGTGGACTACATACGCCGCTACTACAACACGGACTTCGTCTTCGAGGGAGGGGAGACTGTGGTCTGGAACAAGGGCTACAGGCCGAGGGACAGGGCGATCATAAGCTTCACCAGCGGCAAGGAGAGCCTCGTCACACTCGCCGTCTGCAGGGAGCTCGGCATCGAGCCGGTGCTCGTCAACGTCGTCGAGCCCAGCAACATCTACGAGGAGAAGCACAGGAGGAAGCTCTTCCGAGAGCTCGGGGAGGAGTTCGGGGTCGAGAGCCACATGCTCCGCCACGAGCCCGGGGCGTTCCACGACGGGCGCAGGATGGGGTACAAGCCCTCGAGCCTCGGCTGGGGGAGCCAGCTCCTCTACTACCTCGTACTCTTCCTCCCCTTCATGCTCCGCAGCCGGGCCCGCTACGTCTTCTTCGGTAACGAGAACAGCTGCGACAAGGAGGCACTACACCCCGAGGGGTTCCGCACCAACTACTGCTTCGACCAGAGCAGCGACTGGACCCAGCAGATGGACAGCGTGGCGCGCCTGCTGACGAGGGGCTCCGCCAGGGTCGGGAGCCTCGTAGGGCCGCTGAACGAGATAGCGGTCACGCAGGTGCTGCACGCGGGCTACCCGGAGCTGGCGAAGTACCAGATGAGCTGCTTCTGCGAGGACCCCCCGGCCGAGGACCACAGGTGGTGCTGCGCCTGCAGCAAGTGCGCACGGACAAACGCCTTCATCCGGGGGCTCGGCCACGACCCGGGCAGGGTCGGCTTCTGGGAGGACATGTTCAACGAGGAGCACGCGGGGCTCTTCTCCGCCCTCGGTGGGGCGCAGACCTTCGGATTCGACAGGTCTGGGCTGGGCCGGGAGGAGCAGGAGCTCGCCCTCTACATGGCGGCCCGCAGGGAGCCGAGGAACAGGTTCCTGAAGAAGTACATGAAGACCTCCATGTATAACGGCGTCTCGGGGGAGGGCGGCGCGGGCAACGAGAGGTTCCGGAGGGACTACGAGTTCTACATGACCCCACAGCCCTACCCCGCCATACCCGAGGAGCTACGCGACCGCGTCTACGCCCTCTACAACAGGGTGCTCAGCGAGTCCTGAGGACGCGGACCGGGGCGGCTCCGACTCAGTCCCTATAAACAGCCGTTCCGAGGATCACCCGGTGATGATCATGCTCGGCGATAGGGTCGTCCTGGTCACCGGCGCGACGGGCGGGCTAGGCAGGGTCGTCGTCAAGCGGTTCCTCGCCGAGGGCGCGAAGGTAGCCGCGGTCTACAGGAGCGAGGACAAGCTCAAGGACCTCAAAGACTACGTCGGGGGGAGCCCGGCGCTGAGCGGGTTCAAGGCCGACGTGACCGACGCGAGGAGCGTCGCCTCGATGGTCGAAGCCGTGGTGAAGGAGCACGGGCGCGTCGATGTGCTGCTCAACATCGCCGGGGGCTACACCGGGGGTAAGCTCCTAAACGAGGCCGAGGAGACCGCCCTCGACCAGATGGTGACCCTCAACACGAAGTCCGCCTACCTCTGCAGCCGCGCCGTCCTCCCCGGCATGATCGAGAGGAACTACGGACGAATAGTGAGCGTCTCGGCGAAGAACGCGACGCCGAGGGGGAGGAGGGCGGGGAACATCGCCTACGCCATCTCGAAGGGCGGCGTCATCACCCTCACCGAGGCCCTCGCCGAGGAGGTCTCGAAGAACGACATAACCGTCAACTGCGTCATGCCGGGCACCATAGACACCGCCGACAACAGGGAGAAGATGCCCGAGGCGGACACCTCCAAATGGGTCAGCCCCGAGGACATAGCCTCGGTCATCCTCTTCCTCTCCTCCGACGCCTCAAAGGCGGTGAGCGGGGCGTCTATCCCCGTATTCGGGAAGTCCTAGCCACCGCGGGCGAAACGATTCCGAGAAGCTGGGCTCCCCTCTCACTGAGGACGTAGGTCTTAGAGGGGTACCTCCCCCTGGTTTTGCGTATGGAGGCGACCCTGATCAGGTCCTCCCTGAGGCAGTAGGCGAGGTACCTGTTTATCATGCCGTATCCCCGGTTCCTGTCCTCGCTGATCTTGGAGTATGTGGCGGGGGAGTGCCTCCTGACCTGCTCCAGGAAGGATGCGAGGGTCCTCAGACCAGGGTTATCCATCTATGTAAATTTAGCTAAATTATCTATAATAAAAATGTTTTTAAATAAAGAACGGTTGAAAAACTCAGACATGTCCGACGACGAAAAAAAATACAAATACCACACGGTGAACCTCCCAGAGAACCTCGCGACCAAGATAGAGGAGGTCATAGCGAGTGGGAAGCATGGGTACACCAGCGTACCGGACTTCGTCAAGTCGGCCGTGCGGCGGTACCTGAGGGAGCTAGGCTACCTGGTCTAGAAGCGCGCCCTGAGGCGGTTTCTGAAGTCGACGCTCACGCCTCGTCTTATCTCGTAGATCATCTCGTTCACCTCTGTCTGCAGCTGTTGTTACGCATTCACCTCCAACCCCCCGGGCTCGGCGGTTATTTTAATATTTTTTTTAATGAAAGATGGGTGGTGAGTGAATGGGTACTCGTCGGGCTCGTCGAGGAGATACGCCTCCTCATGCCGCGGGATCAGGTGGTCTGCGTCATAGGGGAGGCCGAGGCGCTCGACAGGAGGATCAGGCTCAGGAAGCATAGGAGGGGAGAGACTAGGGATGTTAGGGTATCTTAGGCGACTCGTTGGTAGGGGGACGACCCGGCTCGTGTTCGCCGAGGCGACCCCGGAGAGGAGGGTCAGGGTGCTCGAGGACGAGCCCGGGGACAGGTTCACGCTCATCATAGCGTTGATGATAGTCTTCTTCGCGGGGCTCGTGAGCCTGGAGGTCATCCACATGGCATTCCTGGGGGCGTGGGACGAGGCCATCTTCAACGGCCTCATGCTCGTCGTCGGCATCATAGTCGGCGCCGTCTGGGGGCGCGGACAGTGACCGAGGTCCCGAGGAGGGTAATTATGAGCGTTCGTTGGTTACTGCGAAGAAGTTAGGCTCTCCCTCTTTCTGCACGGTGAACGTGATCACTACCCTGTAGCTATCCAGCTTAACCACCGCATGGGGAACATCCGAAGCACCGTGAAACATCGGGTAACGATAGAAGTCGCCATTATCTAGAATCGTGATTGGGCCAAACATGCTCAGAGTGTGCCAACCCTTACTCATCGAGGGCGTCTCATAGACCCCGGTATCAGTGACCTTCAAAGACCAAACTATCGGAGACTGCCAGACTACACTCGAACCCTTGGTTGTGTTGAGACTCAGATTGTATACCTGATTCACGGTGCCCAGCTTTACCCAGGTCTCGTTTCTCCAAGCGTTTCCCTCCTGCAGGGTGAGGTCTAATTCGTACTTGCTGAGGGAGTCCACGAAGAGTTCAAGGCGAGCCGTCGAGCCCTCGACCGGTGCATAGAAGACGATTATCGAGTCGCGGTCGTCGAGTACCGAATCTCTGTTGTAGTTGAACGTCACCGTGTACGCTGGCACGATTACGGTGGGTGGCTTGGTGACGTTTGCGAGTTCGCCGAGCGGGGCGAGTTCGCTGAGTCTGTTCTTCAATGCCTCTAGCTCCGCTGTCATCTGTGTGAGCGCTGAGCCCTGGCTCTGGATGCTGTTGTAGAGGTTGTAGTTGAGAGCCATCAGGGACAGAATCACGGCGGCTAGTAAGACCACTCCAGCAGCCTGCTTACCGCTTAAACCACTGCGCTTCAGGTTGTTCGTCGGCACCTCACTCTCTGGTATTGGCCTCTCGCGAGGGCTTAAAGGGGTTATCGAGAATGATTACTAAAACTTCTATTCCATAGTCTTAACCGCCGACCGGCGCAGACGATCCCCGATTCGGCTTGTCGGCGAAGCAGAGGCTCATAGACAGGGTGGAGGCGGACAGGGAGGAGATCATCGGTTTCCTCCGGGGGCTCATCAGGGCGAGGAGCCCGAACCCGCCCGGCGACACGAGGGAGGCCGTGGCGTACGTCACGAAGTACCTCGACGGGAGGGGGATACCCTACGAGGTCGTGGGGCCCGACCCGGAGAAGCCAAACATAGTCTCCAGCCTACAGTGCCCCACCAATGGCAGGACCCTCGTGCTCAACGGCCACGTCGACGTCTTCCCCGTCGGGGACGGCGCAGGGTGGAGCCGGGACCCCTGGGGCGGCGATCTCGTCGGCGGCCGCGTCTACGGCCGGGGAGCCATCGACATGAAGGCGGGGACCACCGCGAGCGTCTACGCCTACGCCGCCCTCCACGACCTCGTCGGCGAGCTGCGCGGGAGGGCGACCCTCACCGTGGTGAGCGACGAGGAGTCGGGGGGCAGGCTCGGCTCGGGTTGGATAGTCGGCAACGTCCCCGAGGCCATGGGCGACTGCTGCATAAACGGTGAGCCGAGCAGCCCCTACACGCTGCGCTTCGGCGAGAAGGGGATACTCTGGCTCAACGTCAGGGTCAGCGCCCCCGGCGGCCACGGCGCCTACACGCACCTCAGCCCCAACCCAGTCAAGATCGCGGCGAAGATGATCACGGAGCTCGAGGCCCTGACCAACATACCCGTCCCCTACCCTGCGGACCTGGCCAAGGCGATTAGGGAGGGGAGGGACGCGGCGGAGAGGGCTCTCGGCCCCGGCGGCGCCGACGTCATGTCCAGGGTCTCCGTCAACATAGGGACCATCAGGGGCGGCCTCAAGGTCAACATGATCCCACGCGAGTGCGTCTTCGAGGTCGACCTCCGGCTGCCACCCGGCGTCTCGAAGGAGGACGTCATGCCCCACGTCGAGCGCATAGCCGCGGGGCACCCGGAGGCGGTGGTCGAGGTGGCGCGGTACGACGGCCCGCTCTGGAGCCCACCGGACGGCGAGATGGCGGGGATAATCCGGGGCAACGCGCGCCTCCTCGGCGTCGACCCGAAGCCGATAGTCAGCCTCGGCGGCTCCGACCTGAAGTTCTGGAGGGAGAGGGGGGTCCCCAGCTACTACTACGGCCCCACGAACCACGGCATGGGCACCGTCGACGAGTACGTCGAGGTCGAGGAGCTAATCCACATCGCGAAGGTGCACCTGCTCTCCGCCTACGAGTACCTGAAAAAATAGGGGGCGGGGGGGTCGCCTACTCCTTGATCTTGGCTATCTCGGTGTCCGCGTGGAGCTTTGAGGGGAACTGGGACAGGTAGCGGACCCACTCCATGCTTGTGGAGTCGGGGTGCTCCCGTACGAAGTCCTCGTGCTTCTCGCAGTGGCGGCCCACGCTGTTGGGGTCGGCGGAGATTATCATGTGCATCCTGAGGGCTCCGGGGCCCTGGTCTGTCTGCCACGCGCATCCCTCCACGGGGCAGAGGAACTGGTCGATGCTAACGCTGTTCTTGTCGAGTAGGCAGTACCTCTTGTACTTGGGGTCTATCTCTAGCGTCATCCTTCTTCTCCCCTGTGGCTCCGGGCGGACCCGGCCTGCGGGGTGCTCCTAGAACTGTCCGCCGCTCTTACGCGGGGTCGTGGGCCTCTGCCCGGGCCTTCGGGTGGGCTTCGGGTATTCGCCCTCCTATGGACTCTGAATGTGCTTTTTCGTCCGGTCTCCGCGGCTCGTCGAGCCGCTCGGGGCCGATTAGAGTATCCGTCTGAGCGGTAATAAGCTTAGTGTCAGCGGACGATAACTGCACACCCGTGGTGGGTCTCTATGCTGCCCCTGAAAATTCGTTATATCGTGCACTATGGAGTCGATCTCGGGGTGGGGATCGGAGTGGTGGGGGTCCGTGCGAGGCGTGGGGTTAGGCGTTTCGACGAGGCGCGTGGCTGCTACATCTACGACGTGAGCTTCTCATCGAGGGCTCCGGTTACTGAGCGGACGCTTGGGGTGGCTGAGGCTTTCGGGCTGGGGCTCGACGAGCGGAGGCAGACCCTCTACAGCGGCTTCGAGCTGCGCCTCGCCGAGGGGGCCGTCGTCTACGTCACGGGGGACAGCGGCTCCGGGAAGTCTGTGCTCCTCAGGGCGCTGGGGGAGGACCTCGGGGACCGTGCCATAGACATAGCCGACGTGAAGCCGTTTGAGGATAGGCCGATCGTTGAGACGGTGGGTGGTACCCTCTCGGAGGCGTTGAGCCTCCTCAGCCGGGTCGGGTTGAACGACGCGTATCTCTTCATCCGCCGCTATCGTGAGCTGAGCGAGGGGCAGAGGTACAGGTTCAGGATTGCGAAGATGGTAGAGTCGGGGAGGGGGTTCTGGCTCGCCGACGAGTTCTGCAGCACCCTCGACCGCACGACGGCGAAGATAGTGGCGTTCAACATACAGAA
>JAUYEB010000137.1 GCA_030691555.1 Candidatus Bathyarchaeota archaeon | reverse complement strand
AGCCACTCCTTCAACTCGGCGTGGAGGCCCCTCTCAGGCATGGATACACCACAAGCACCTACACAATATAACTGATGAGGCCGATGACCCGAAGCTCGAATGGGTTACCGCACCCACCTCAATCCCTTAATATACTCCAGATCCGAAACATAATCGAACGAAACGATGACAACACGGGTCACCCTCGAAACCCTGGACGAGAAACTCGACAGGATCGAGATGAGACTGGGAATCCTTGAGGAGGTCTTCGAGGAGGTGATCATCGAAGCCATGCCCAGCGCAAGACTGAGCAAGGAAAAGATCAAGGAGATCAAAGACTCAATACAGGAGATGAAATCCGGAAAGTACGCCACCCTCGAGGAACTGAGGCGTGCCTAATTATCAAGTCCTCCCCACCACCGCGTGCTAAACTACATCAAAGACATTAAGATAGAAAACGAGAAAACCCGCATAAAGGAGGCGATAGAGAGCCTCGCGGACTACCCCTTCTCGCTGAGAAACATGGATGTTGAGAAGATGAAGGGGCGGGAAAAGACGTTCAGGATAAGGGTCGGCGACCACAGGATACTGTTCTCGGTAGATAAACGGGATCGAGTCGTATACGTCACCGAGATAAATAAGCGGAAAAACGTCTACAATGGCAAAGACTAGGGCGATCCCCCCCCCTTCGAAAAAAAATTTATTTCATAAGTATCGCCGGGCGTAAGAAAACAGGATGTGGGCTACTTCTCGAGCCCGCTCATCTTCCTGATCTGCCTGCCGACCCTCTCGATCTCCAGCGCGTCGACCTCGTCCATGAGGGCCTTGAAGTGCTTCGACCCGTCCCTGTACTCGGCCATCCAGTCCCTCGCGAACTTGCCGCTCTGGACGTCCTTCAGCACCTTCCTCATGTTCTCCTCGACGCGGTCGTCGACGATGACGGGGCCGACGGTGAGGCCGCCCCACTTCGCCGTGTCGCTCACGGCGCGGTACATCCCGCCGATGCCCGCCTTGTAGATCAGGTCGACTATCAGCTTCAGCTCGTTGCAGACCTCGAAGTAGGCCAGCTCCGGCGGGTAGCCCGCCTCGACCAGCACCTTGAAGCCGCGCCTGATCAGCTGGTCGGCGCCTCCGCATAGGACGGCCTGCTCGCCGAAGAGGTCCTCCTCCGTCTCGTCCTTGAACGAGGTCTCCAAGACGCCGGCCTTGCCGCTGCCAAGCGCCTTCGCTAGTGCCAGCGCCGTCTGCAGCGCCTTGCCCGAGGCGTCCTGGTGGACGCTGACGAGCGCCGGGACTCCGAAGCCCGCCTCGTACTGGCGGCGTAGCTCCGCGCCGGGGCTCTTCGGGGCGACCATGATGACGTCGACGTCCTTCGGCGGCGTGATGGCGCCGTAGAGTATGTTGAATCCGTGGGCGAACTGGAGCGTCTTCCCCTTCCTCATCGCGAGGGCGACCTCCTCCTTCCAAACCGTGGGCTGCGCCATGTCGGGTACGAGCATCAGGACGATGTCGCCCTGCTGCGCCGCCTCGAGGACCGTCGTCACCTTTACGCCGTCGGCCTCGGCCTGCTTCCAGCTCTTCCCGCCGGGGCGGAGGCCGACTACGACGTTGACCCCGCTGTCCTTCATGTTGAGGGCCTGGGCCCTGCCCTGGCTGCCGTAGCCGATGACGGCCACGGTCTTGCCCTTCAGAACCTTGTCGTCTATGTCCTTGTCGTGGTATACCTTCACCATCAGTACTCACCCTTCTCGAGCCTTAGCCGCCCCTTCTCTATGGCGGTGACTCCCGTCCTGGAGACCTCCTCGACCCCTATGGGCTCGACGGCCTCGAGGAACGCGTCTATCTCCTCTGACTCACCCGTGACCTCGGCTAGAAGGTTGTCCGGCTCGATGTTGAGGATGAGGCCGTGGTAGTCGTTCACCAGCTTCAGGGCCTCCTCCCTCGCCATCGGGTCGGTTGTGGTCAGCTTCACGAGCGCAAGCTCCCTGTTCACGGTGCGGAGCGGGTCGAGGCGCTTCACCTCGATCACGTCCACCATCTTGTCTAGCTGCTCAACCACCTGGTTGACGCCGCGGGCGTCCGCCTGCACGACGATGGTTATGCGGACCGTGTCGTCGTCGAGGACCGTCCCCGCGGTGATGCTGTGGATGTTGAAGTTCTTCCGCCGGAACATGTTGCTTATGTTGAAGAGCACCCCCGGTCTGTTCTCGACGAGGAACGCGACAACGTGCATCTCGCTCATAGTTATGCCTCCAGTAGCGCGTCCTTGAGCCCCGCGCCTGGCGGGACTATGGGGTACACGTTCTCCTCCGGGTCGATGGGGACGTCGATGACGGTCGAGACGTCGCTCTTTATGGCGCGCCTGACGGCCGCCTCGAACTTTTCGAGGGTGTCGACCCTGACGCCCTCGGCGCCGTAGGCCTGCGCGAGCTTCACCATGTCGGGGTTGCCCTTCAGCTTCACCGCGGAGTAGCGGTGGTCGAAGAAGAGGCGCTGCCACTGGGCGACCATGCCGAGCATCTGGTTGTTGAGCACGACCACCACGACGGGTAGCTCCTCCTCGACGCTCGTCGCCATGTTGTTCTCGGTCATGCCGAAGCTGCCGTCGCCCGCTATGTCGACTACGGGGACGTCTGGCCTCGCGGCCTTGACGCCTATCGCGGCGGGGAAGCCCCAGCCCATCGTGCCGAGGCCGCCGCTTGTGAAGAAGGTTCGCGGGTCGTAGGCGTCGTAGTGGAGCGCGGCCCACATCTGGCACTGGCCGACCTCGGTGGTGACTATCGCCTCGC
>JAUYEB010000100.1 GCA_030691555.1 Candidatus Bathyarchaeota archaeon | reverse complement strand
CGCCAGCAGCCTGTAGAGGAGGGGCGGGCCCCAGACCTCCGCTATGGCTCCGCCGACCAGAGGGCCGAGGCACATCCCGACGCCGTAGACCCCCTCGTGGAGCCCCATCGCCGCGCCGAGGCTCCCCTTGTCGCACCTCTTAGCTATGTAGTCGAGCATGAGGGGAGTCATTATCCCCGCCGCTGTGCCGTAGAGGACGAGCGGGAGGGCGTACTCCAGCGTCGAGGAGGCGAATGAGAAGGTGAGCATCCCCGCGAAGAGGAGGAGGGAGGCCAGTGTGACCGACCTCCTCGTCCCCCAGGCTATGAACCTCTCCGCGTTGAAGAAGCCGACGCCCCGGACGCCGTTCGTCATCGTGATGAGGAGCCCCACCAGCGCGGGGGTGAGGCCGACGAGCTTGAGGTACCCCGGCATTATCGCCATGTAGATGCCGAGAATGCAGGTGAAGGGGACGAGGGTGAGATAGGCGAGGGCGAGCCCCCTCAGCGGGGCCAGGCTGAAGCCCCTCGCCTCACCCCTGTTCCGGAGCGTGATGGCGGGCCTTATTTTCAACAATATCACCGCGACGCTCACCGCTATCACCGCGGCGAGGCACACGAAGAGTACCTGGAAACCGTAGGCGCCCGAGATATACCCGCCAGCCGTCGGCCCGAAGACGAAGCCCAGCACCCAGCTCAGGTTGTACCTACCCATGGACTGGCTGAGCCTCTCCGGCGGCGAGATGTTCGCCGTTAGGGTGCTGGCGGTCACCCAGAAGGCGGCCGAGACGAGTCCGAGGAGGCTGCTCCAAGCGATGAGGAGCGTAATCTGGTTCATGACGCCGAAGAGCGCCACGACCGCCACGCCCACAGCCATGAAGCCGACGTAGATGCGGATCCTCTCGAAGCGGTCGAGTAGGAACCCGACTGTGAGCGTCATCACGGTGTAGACGACGTTCCTCAGAGCCCCCATGAGGCCGAGGTCGACGTAGTTGGCGCCGAGGCCCGTCGCGTAGACGGGGAGCATGAAGGAGGCGGTCCCCAGCCCGGTGGCGGTGAGGAAGATGGTGACGTAGAGGACCCTGAGCAGCCCCGCCCTGTCCCCCGCCTCCGCCATGAATATGTGCCCGCGGACCCCGTCTATAAGCATCTGGGTAGAGCTTATCTAGGAGAAACAGGTCTGTTTGGGTGCTGGGTCCGTGGTCTAGCCAGGATATGACATCAGCCTGCGGAGTTGATGGTCGTGGGTTCGAATCCCACCGGGCCCGCCATTATTTTCCTCCGCGTCTTCTGCCTCCACTTAATTTTTCACACTCGTTACCTTAAATGGGGGTTGAGGAGCTTTCCCTCATCTGCAGCCGGTGGAGCCTCCGCTCCGCGAGCCTCCCCCTCTCCTCGACTATGGATGGTAGACCGAGCATCGTCCTCAGCAGGTCCTCCACGTAGTTGCTCCTCTTTATGATGCCTCTCCGGCGCTCGATCTCCTCGATGACCGTCTCGCTCACCGAGATGCTGAGCCTGCCCCTGCGCTCCATACGTGTATATTATGTGGAGTAGGTGGCATCTATGCCTGTTTCCGTTGGATGACCCATAGAATGACCCCCTCTTGGACTGAATGAGGTGCCATTCGGATGCTTTTTCGGACGCCTGCGCGAATGCCATGAAAAATGCCGTATAGGCGTCAATATCCGTGTCTACGGTTTGCTATCTTTAACATGGGTGGCTGCTGTTTGATGCGAATTTTATGTTGTTGGTCGACAAACCCAGGGAGCCTTGTGATGTACGGTGCTGCCTATGCTGATCCGTCGTGCCTCTATGCCTTTGCGTTCTTATAACCTGCTACAGGTTATAAGGAGGGGCAAAGCCTCACCTACCATATATCCTCCGAGGATCTTTAGGTGTTTTAATGGTTAAGGTCCGTCGTTTATGTTTGTTATTTATGGCTTGGCTCCGCATTTTTTGCGATGAGTTAGGTTCTGGTTTTGCCTCGCGAATCGTCTTGTAATAAGTGGCTTATTACAAGGATGATTGAGTTAATACCGGGTATTTTACTGGGGTTCTATGTTTGCTTATAATGGGCTACCCATTATAAGAGAACACAAGAGGATCACGAACCACTATAGTAAGCGAACTTGATATGGTTGAGAACGGCTTAATTTTTAGGTCTTATCACCAGCTACCGGTGGTAAGATTGATCACTGGGCTGGCGACTTCCCTGAGGTCGATGCTGGGTATGGTTAAGGTTGGTGTTATCTAAGCTGTGTCGTAGGGTGAGGTATGGGATGCCTGCGTATCATGATCTTATTGCCCAGTGCGCAGAAAAGTGGTTTACACATCATAACGTATGGTTTGAATCGATGTAGTTGGGCGTTGCAATGTTTTTATTTCAGGTGAAAAAGATAAATGGGGTTCAAGGCAGATAATATACTCATGGAGTTAACGGGGAACCCATTCGTGGATACGGGACTTGCTGTAATCGCGGCGAAAGCCGGATCCTCGTCGGCAACGATCCTCACAGAGATAAACGAACTAACCGTGTAGATAACGACTTCCCCGCACACCTCAGCTCGCCATAACATAGGCTCCATCACCCACCGCCCTCAGTTCCGTGGGATTTGAGACCTCTGATGATCGAGCAGTCTTGAATTTTTAAATCCTACACATCAATATCCATTTCTCAACCTTTAATCGACTTTACAAGTATATTGGTCATGTGTAAAATACTGGATTAGAAACCAATAATATCTTGTTAAGTATGAGAGAAACAACTGTTTCTCGCGAGAAGGATGAGCTTATCCAAAGAGGACGCGGAACTCTATTATAAGCTACACTGGTCAATATTATTTTACGTCAACCAAAAACTCAGTCTGTTGAAAGGCCTAACTTCACTATATCAGGTTAGAAAAACACCATTCAAGGAACTAAACAAGATAAGGGACAAGCTGTATAAGGGCACTGACCTAATCGACTCGTTTATCAGAGAAAATCCGTCGAGTTTCTCATCAAATGAGCTAGAAATAGTCGCTGGTTGGAGACACTATATCAAAAAGAGATTCGTCATCTTACGATACCTGCAGAACTATACGATTTTCTTAGACATCGACGAGCCGCCGAAAGCCTACGGCGTTCTTGGCCTTATAACGCCTTTAGATGAGATGTTTGGTCCAGTTCTCCCCGTGATGGTTGAAGCTACACTCCTACCATTCAAAGACAGGATCATCTACGACGGCATAATCCTAGGCGATAACATAATATTCGGTGGAGGCATTCGAAGAGATTTCAACGACGCTTATCAGCAGGCAAAAGCCAGGTTTGGTATTATACTGTCTCTACCATTCTCTCCGAAGGAGACTGAGCAGACCGACGCCGGTAAACTGAGGTTCTACCTTCGGAGTGAGAGAAGCCGAGAAGAGCACTTGGAGGAGATAGAGAAGCTGATCAGCGGGGACGATTGTTTACTAATGCTCTATCATCAGGAAATGGGGAAAATCGATGCCAAGGCCTACGGAAGGAGGCTTAGAGAGATCGGTTTGAAAAACGCGTGGTTCGCCATACTACAAGGAAACATCATTGCAAGCGGGTTAACGAAGGAAAAACTCGAAGAAAACCTTCAGGAGATCCTCTCAGCCGAGAAAATGAGGTTCGTCTACTTCTTCCATTTGAAGTAAAAAGATCTTAACTCTAGCTTTCAATTCCCGCTCTGTGGGATTTGACTCTGCGACTGAATATCGATCCTCTTGATTGGAAGCTGTCACAAATCTTTCAATTCCCGCTCTGTGGGATTTGACTCTGCGACCAAACGCTACTTCTCTGAGAAGTTCAGCCTTCTCAGCGCTTTCAATTCCCGCTCTGTGGGATTTGACTCTGCGACAGGAGCTCCTCACCACCTTCAAGGAGGCACCGTAAGACTTTCAATTCCCGCTCTGTGGGATTTGACTCTGCGACCTGATCCTCGATCATCTCGAGGCCGATCGTCCCGACGCCTGCGATGAGGTGGGGCTCGTTCCCGCTGTGAATATACCTGTAGCCCTGTTCACGGGCGAGCCTCTCGGCGTTATTCTTTGCCTCCTCAAAATCTATCCCCTCCTCGACGATCTCCGCCCCGAAGTTCTTGATGGCGCGGACCTTATCGGGGTTGGGGTTCCTCGGAACGCATATGATCGCCTTCACGCCGAACATCTTCGACGCCAAGGCTATGGACTGGCCGTGGTTCCCGGTGGAGGCGGTGACGACTCCGAGGCGCCTCTCCTCCTCGCTAAGCTGGCTGACCAGGTTGATTCCGCCCCTGATCTTGAACGCGCATGTGGGCTGGTGATTCTCATGCTTAACGTACACCTCGAAACCTACTGCCTCGGAGAGTGCGCCATACTCACGCAGGGGAGTCTTCGCTAGGTAGGGTTGGATCCGCTTCCGGGCAGCTAGAACATCTTTGAGGGTGGGCTTGTACATTCTACTCGTCCTAACTTGGGTATGTAGGTTAATAGAGGATTCCGATTAACGCCTGTTTTTTCCAACAAAAACACCCGCTTCAACACCGCGAACGTCCTCTCAATCGGACGCCGCTTCAACCCGATCCGCCGGTTCCTTAACCGGTCAGCATCACCCAGTGGATGACCACGGACGCCCCTCCTCATCGTCGCGTCAAACCCACGGGGCGCAACGCCGAAGTAGCCCTTATCACGGTACACAACCTCACCAGGCAAGGAGAGATCCACCCTGCTGTCGTGCACCGAGGCGGAGGTGGCGTCAACCGCCCGAATAAGGCCATGGTCCAGATCCGTCTTCACATGCAGCTTGAAGCCAAAGAACGACTCCTTAAGCCTCTTCGCCCAGTCACGTACACGGTCGCTTGGACCATGTTTAGCGGCGGGCTAGCCAGCCAAGAATACTACGGAAACATCTTTCATAAGGTCACGTACATTAAATCTGCGCAAGTGATGTGCTCGCATTCACGTCATAAACTAGGTAATATTTTCGCAAATCGCCATCTCAATTAGTTGTTCCAAGTACTGCGACCTCCACTTTTCGTAGAGTTCTCTACTGATCATATGAGAAATGTATAAATTATCTAACTCGTTTAATAGATAGGTAATCTTCTCTTTTTCCACTTTTTTATAATAATCAACCGTTTTATCTCTTGTTTTTCTTGATTCCTCACCAACGATTTTTCCATCCCTCATATATATGATCTTATCCGCTGATTCAGCGACCTCAGAGTCATGGGTCACGATAATGAAGGTCTGTCCGCTTTCATCATTGATCATGTTGAAAAGGTCTATGAGATCAGCCGAGGTCTTGCTGTCCAAGTTACCCGTAGGCTCATCCGCAATAATTATAGATGGCTCATTTGCGAGCGCCCTGGCGACTGCTACCCTTTGCTGTTCGCCTCCGCTCAGTTCGTAAGGCATCCTAT
>JAUYEB010000236.1 GCA_030691555.1 Candidatus Bathyarchaeota archaeon | reverse complement strand
ACGAGAAGGTCTTCGAGCCGGGCAAGCTCGACGTGAAGACGAAGGAGCTCTGCGCCGTCGCGGCCACCTACATAACGAGGTGCCCGTACTGCATCGAGGCCCACGCGAAGCGTGCGATCGCCGCGGGCGCGACGAAGGAGGAGCTCGCCGAGGTCATCGCCGTCGCGGCCGCACTGAACGCGGGCGCGAGCATGGCCCACATGAACTTCGCCCTCGAGGCCGGGGACGAGGAAAAGTACCTGAAGGACGACGAGTGAGCCTACTTCTTTTTATCGTCCCAGTACTGCCGCGTGCGCATGTACTGTATGTTTGCCTTCAGCAGGTCCGAGTAGAAGCCCTTGTCGGTTGCGTGCATCCTGCTTAGTACCTGGTATGCGGTGACGGGGCCCACGCCGTGGACGGCGAGCGCCTCCAGCGCCTTGTGCCCGTAGCTGAGGACCATGTCGGCGGTCTTGCGCCCGTTCGTGACGGTGTCGGCCTCTTCGGGGAGGAGCTGTTCTCCGGCCTTCATGCGGTTGAGGAGTGACTTGAAGTGGGCGGGGTCTTCGTATCGGCGGAGGACGGCTAGCAGGCCGGAGCCGCAGCGGGGGCACGTGGGTCGATCGGGTAGGTCCCTTATCCTCGCCTCCTCGTGCCACTCGTTGCAGTTCATGCAGCTCAGCCTCACCTCGCGGGCGAGGACGCTCTTCTGCATGTACTCTAGCTGGTCGGGGACGGCGATGCTGGAGTCCATCAACTCCTCGAGGTCGGCGTAGGCCTCGAGGATGTGGCGGGCGAGGGGGCTGGGCTCCTTCGCCTGGACGTACTGCAGTTTGACGTTACCCGAGGATATTCCGCCGGCGATCTCTTGGACAGACTGGAGGTCGAGCTTCTCCCTGTAGACCTCTCGGAGGGACTCCTTGTAGATGGGGCTGTTCCTGTACCGGCGGTAGAGTCTGTGCAGCTCCGCCGCGCCCATGGTCTTCCCGCGGGGGATGGCGCCGAAGCGCTCGGCGATGAACTTCATGTTGTAGGCGTATGGGAAGCGGGACTCCATGTACTCGGTGAGCCGCTTCTCCGCCTCCTCGGGGGTTAGGCTCTTCAGGACGTTCAGGATGTCGTCGACGTCGTACCGGGTCGCCTTCTGAGGCGTCTCGATGAGGATGCGATAGGCGTCGCTCCACCACCCGAGTATGAGGTCGCGCTCGCTCAGCGCAGCGTCGAGGACGCAGCCGAGGGTGGTGTTGACCTTGCTCCCGTAGGCGGTGTGGATGACGATGTAGCGCTCGTAGGCTTCGACAAGTATCAGGTCCTTGGTGGGGATGGGGAAGCCGTGCCTTAGCTGGTCGTCGAC
Source organism: Candidatus Bathyarchaeota archaeon (assembly GCA_030691555.1). Taxonomy (GTDB): domain Archaea; phylum Thermoproteota; class Bathyarchaeia; order TCS64; family TCS64; genus UBA8941. Next base: position 7,733 of record JAUYEB010000236.1, on the reverse strand, counting down.
CTCCTTCGCCGCCACGGCTATGGTGGCTAGTGGCACCTTGAGCTCCTTTGATAGCTCCTCGACGGTGGCGTCGAGGCCCTTCGCCTTGATGCGCTCGGCTATCCTCTCCCTGAGGTCGCCGACCTCCTCGGCGATGTCCTTGGTTACCCCGATGAGCTCGCCGTCCCAGCCGGGGAGGGCGCCGAGGGGGTCGTCGCTTGGGAGGACGAAGAGGCGCCCCTCGTCCTCGTCTATCTGGATTATCTTCCAGACCTTGCCGCGGAGGATGACGTTGAGGCCGACGCGTGCGCGGAGTGTCCAGAACTCGTCGCCGACTGTGCCGATGATCTTGTCGGTGACGACGTTGATGAAGGGGTAGCGCCTCTCGTCGTTGATCATGCCGAGGTTCTCGTAGTAGTATCTCTGTCCCTTCTTGGTCTTCTCCAGCTTATCTCCTCTCCTGTTGACTATCCTGATGGCGTTTAGGAAGTCGACGACCTCGTCGAAGTCGCCGCGGCTCAGGGTCCTGAAGCAGCTTGCGCCACCGGTGATAAGGGAAAATATTTTTTCAGCGTCGATCTCGCCGTGGTCTAGGGTCATCCCGGTTATCTGGTGGGCGAGTACGTCGAGGGGGTTCGCGTGTGGCGTGGTGGGCTCTATCTCGTTCACCTTCGCCTTCCGCGCCGTGACCATCGACTCGAGGGCGTCCTCCCCGTATGCGGTGATGAGGATGCCCCGGGAGAGCCTGTTGAGCCTGTGGCCGGCGCGGCCCACGCGCTGTATGAGGGTGGAGACCTGGCGTGGGCTGTTGTACTGGATGGTGAGGTCGACGTTTCCAATGTCTATGCCGAGCTGGAGGGTGGAGGTGGCGACTATCGCCTTGAGCTCCCCCGCCTTGAACTTGTCCTCGACGATGTGGCGCTGCTCCCTGCTCAGGCTGCCGTGGTGGACCTCTATGCCGGGGTCCAGTTTCCCCAGCTTGTGGCCGAGGCTCTCAGCCTGCCCCCTGCCCTGCACGAAGATGAGGGTCGAGTTGTGGGAGCGGACGAGGTCCCTTATGGCGCGTAGGCGGGAGGCGGCGACGGGGGTCGTGTTGAGGTCGCTGCCGATGTCGAAGTCCTCCTCCCGTGGCTCGGGGTACTCGACGTCGTAGACGTAGTCCTTGTCGACGGTGACCTCGACGACCTTGATGGGGTGGGGGCCGGCGAGGAAGGCGGCGATGGCCTCTGGGTTGCCGACGGTGGCGGAGAGCCCGATCCTCTGCGGGGGCCTCGCGGCAACCTCGTCGAGGCGGGCCAGACCCACTGTTAGCTGCGCCCCCCTCTTCGATGCGGCGAGGTCGTGTATCTCGTCGACGATGACCCACCTGACCGATGCCAGGTGCCTCCTCATGTCCTTCGTGGGGAGGATGGCCTGGAGGGTCTCTGGTGTGGTGATGAGCATCTGGGGCGGCTTCCGTAGCTGGCTCCGCCTCTGCTTCTGGGTCGTGTCGCCGTGGCGGACCTGCACGTCGATGCCGAGGCCCTCGGCCCAAGCCATCATGCGCTTGTCTATGTCCCTGTTGAGCGCCCTGAGGGGGGTTATGTAGATGATGTTTATGCCCTTCGGGTCGCCCTCGCGGAGGTAGGCGTCGAAGACGGGGAGCAGCGCCGCCTCGGTCTTCCCGCTCGCCGTGGGGGCGATGAGGAGGACGTTCTCCCCCGCCAGGATCGGGGGGATGACCCTCTCCTGCGGCGGCGTCGGCTCCACGATGCCGAAGCCTGCCAGGGCATCCCTGATCCTTGGGTGGAGGAGGCCGAAGACCGAGGACATCTAGAAGGAACTTGAGATAGTCGCTTAAAACCAGTCCGAATGGAGGGTTTAGAGGCGGGGGAAGGTGTCGGGTCTACCCGCCGACGACGAAGGGCATCAGGATGACCTCGTCCCTGAGGAGGCTACATGTTCCTCGCCGTGAAGAAGGCGACGAGATCCAGACCCTTCTTGGGTTTCTTCTCCTTGGCGTAGTAGGTGAGCGCCGCGAGTGAGGCGCACGAGGCGGGGAGGACGCTGAGCCCCTCCTCGCGTTCGACGATCTCCGAGTATCTGACCATCTCCTCGTCGGTGATGTTCGCCGCCCACCCCCCGCTCTGCCAGAGGGCGTCGAGGGCGTCCTGCCCGTCGAGGCTCTTCCAGTTTACGAGGGGCTCGTTTATCGCGGTCTCGGTTATCCCGTCGGGCCTCAGGTCCACTATCCTCCGCTTCCCCGCGAGGAAGCTTGTGACTATGGGGTTCCCGCCGTCGGTGCTGGACGCTATGACTGCGGGGGCCTTCGTCGTCTTTCCGGATTTAAGCAGGTTCTGGAAGCCGTGGTTGATGCCCGCGAGCGTGGTGCCGTTGCTCGTCGGGACCGCGACGGCGTCCGGGGCGCGCCCCATCCTCTCCGCGATCTCGTAGGCGATCGTCGCGTACGCGTCCAGGGAGGCGGCCCTGTTCTCGGGTGTGCCCGGGTTCGCGTTGTACCAGCCCCGCTCAACCGCCTCGGCGCCCGACGAGTCGACGACCTCCTCGTATGTTCCAGGGGCGCGGTGTATGACTCCGCCCTGCGCCTCCATCTCCGATATCCTCGGCGTGTGGTACTTCTCCGGGATGTAGACGTGCGCCGTGATCCCGAAGATGCGTGAGAGGTGGACGAAGCTCGCGCCGAAGTTGCCGCACGAGGCGATGGCGAGCTCACCGAACCCCCGCTCCTTCGCCACCCTGAGGCACGCGTAGGCGGCGCGGTCCTTCATGGTGCCCGTCGGGTTGCCACCCTCGAATTTCAGGTAAATCTTGCCGAATCCAAGCAACTGTTCGAGGTTGCGGGAACGTGTGAATATCGTGTCGCCGATGCCATGGCTGATTAATTCAGCTTGCAACATTGCCGTCAAGATCTGAGCCTAACCTGATAGTAAGCAATAATAAGTAGGATTAATGATTATCGACTCTGGATACAAAGTCCACGCAGGTATGTGTATAGTGTCGAGCCTCTCCATTGAAGCGAGACAGATCGAGACGGGTTATGAAATAAATCTCCGCGGGTCGCGGTACGTCGTAAAGTACCCCAACGGCTTCTGGAAGAATTACCCCCAGGAGGCGAAGGACGTCCTGTTCGACAACCTCGTCTACGCCGAGACCGTCCATCTCCCCCTGACCCTCCGGAAGAGCGAGCTGAGGTACAACACCTCCGCCCCCTTCTTCCAGACACAGTTCTTCCAGAACCTACTGATGGACCTGCCGAGCTGCGCAGACGTAGACGGGACCAGGACGTCGGAGCTCCTGAAGGAGTTCATGAACCTGAAGATCAAGTTCAGCGACTACGACGTCAAGTTCCCGACCTACAAGCAGCCGAGCAGGGACGACAGCAGCGTCGTCGCCCTCAGCTTCGGCAAGGACAGCCTGCTCACGTGGGCGGTGTGCCGTGAGCTCGGCCTCAACCCCCAGGCGGCCTACGTCGTTGAGCCCCTCCTCCTCTACGAGGAGAAGCACAAGGACGTGCTCGCCAAGGAGTTCGAGAACGAGTTTAAGGTGAAGCTGAACAAGATAATCCACACGACTGGTCACCTGCGCGACGGCATACGCCTCGGCGTGGGCAAGACGGAGATCGGCTGGGGCCTCCAGAACACCCAGTACGCGATGATGCTGCTCCCCATCGCCAACACGTTCCAGGCGAAGTACATACTCTTCGGCAACGAGCAGAGCTGCAGCGAGTACTACTACGACAAGGAGGGCTTCATCTGCTATCCGGCCTTCGACCAGAGCCACAAGTGGACGGTGAACATCGACGTCATCACCCGCCTCCTGACGGGCGGCGGCGTCCGCACGATGAGCGTCATCGAGCCGCTCAACGACATCGCCGTCGTCTACGCCCTCTACAAGAGGTACCCCGAGGTCGCCAAGTACCACATGAGCTGCTTCGTCGAGACCGAGGCGGGCCGCGACACGAGGTGGTGCATGAGCTGCAGCGTCTGCAGCAAGATGTACCTGCTCATCAAGGCGTGTGGCTTCGACCCGAAGACGGTCGGGCTGACGAAGAACATGCTCACGGAGGACTGCAAGGAGTACTTCAGCCTCTTCGGCGGGAGCGACGTCAACACCTACGCCCTCACGGGCAGGGGCCGCGACGAGCAGCTCTTCGCCTTCTACCTGGCGTGGAAGAACGGCGACAAGAGCCCCCTCACCCTGGAGTTTGAGCAGAGGTTCCTAGACGAGGCGAAGGGCAGGGAGGACGAGCTCTACAAGCTCTTCTTCGGCGTCCACGAGGCGATCACGATGCCCGAGAAGATCAAAAATGAGACCCTCAGCATCTATAAGGAGGTCCTTTCGGACGTCCCCTAGCCGCAGGAAGTTGAGGATCGCTTTTTGTTGTAACACTCGCCACGACAAGGGCGAGTTCCAGGTCGAGTACGAGCCGGAGCACACCATCGAGCTCGTGAGGCACGCAATCGAGGCCGCGGGGTGGGAGTACCTACAGATCGAGGCGGACGAGACCTGCTTCGAGACGCTCCGCAGGGAGAGGCCGGACCTCGTCCTCAACAGGGCGGAGGGCATCCGGGGCGAGAGCCGGGAGAGCCACGTCCCCGCCTTCTGCGAGATGCTCGGCATCCCCTACACGGGAGCGGGCATAATGGCGACGGCCATCTGCCTCGACAAGCCCACGACGAAGAAGGTGCTCGAGTGGCACGGCATAAAGACCGCGCCCTTCACCGTGCTCTTCGAGGAGGGCGACCCCGTCGACCCCAAGCTCAGGTACCCACTCATCCTCAAGCCGAGCCACGAGGGCAGCAGCATGGGCATCAACATCGACAACGTCGTCCACGACGAGGAGCAGCTCCGCAGTAAGCTCAGCGAGATGCTCGGCGTCTACAAGCAGGGCATACTCGCCGAGGAGTTCATCGACGGCCGCGAGTTCAGCGTCGGCATAGTCGGCAACTTCATCGGTGACGAGAAGCCACGCATCCTGCCCATCTTCGAGATGGACTTCAGCAAGTTCGCCCCGGAGTTAGGCACGGTCCTCGGCCAGAAGGCGAAGACCATCTACGACTCCTCCGCCAACTACGTCTGCCCCGCCAAGCTCACCGCGAAGCTCAGGAGGGAGATGGAGGAGACGACGCTAAAGGCGGTGAAGGTCCTACAGTGCCACGACTGGGGCCGCCTAGACTACAGGTACAACAGCCGCGGCGAGCTCTACTTCCTCGAGATCAACCCGCTCCCAGGCATAGACGCGGACCCCTCCGTTGACGACTTCAGCTTCTACCCCTTCATGTGGCTGCGGGGCGGCTGGAGCTTCGACGACATGATACGCGAGGTCGTCGGCGCAGGTCTTAAGCGGTACGGCATCGAGTAGCTCCCCGATGAGCGAGGAGCCGCCCTTTTTCGAGGAGGCGTCCAGACGGGTGGAGGAGAGGCTGGGCACCCTCTTGGGGGAGCCCGTCAAGGTAAGCGTCCACGTCTCCCTCGACAGGAAGCTGATCGACGAGATCATCAAGATAGAGTCTAGCATGTTCCGGGGCGAGCTAAGGTACAGCCTCTGGGAGATCATGGCAAGGAGCGAGAGGCCGGGTTTCGCCCTCATCACGATGAGGCAGGGGAGGGAGCCCGTCGCCTTCTTCTTCGGGTACGAGGACCAGGAACTCCCCGGCGGCTACTACGGCGACACGATGGCGAGCACCGTGGAGGGGAAGGGTGTCGGGAGCGGCCTATTCTCCCTCGTCCACATCTACTGCTACGAGAACGGGTACAGCCACTTCACCTGCCACACGGAGGAGGTCGACGAGAAGGGGAGGAAGCTCAGGGACTGGTACCTCGCCATGGGGATGGAGCACGTCAACACCTCCCCCGAGCACGGCGACCTGATGAGGGTGAGGCTTACGCCGGGGCACGTGAACTGGATGTACCACCGCCACATCCTTGGGGAGAGGCATTACAAGCGAATCCCAGATTGAGCCAGAAATCGCCAAATGAAGCAACGCTTTTAACCGAATCGGCCTCCTTCAGCCCCATGCTGTACTTCTCCTACGGTTCCTTCCTGGACTCGGAGACATTGAGGAGGCACTGCCCGAAGGCTGTCTATAAGGGGAAAGTCGTCCTCCCAAACTGGGAGGTCCAGTTCAACTTCATGAGCCGCACCTACAAGGGTGGCGTCACCGGCATAGAGCCCGCCGCGGCGAAGCTCGTCAGGGGCGTGCTCTACGAGGTCGACGACGAGGAGCTCCTCCACCTCGACTCGATCGAGGGCGTCCCCGACGGCATCTACTACAGGCAGACGATCTACGTGGTTGACGAGTCGGGGAAGGCGGTCAAGGCGGCGACGTACAGGACCACGAACCCGAGGGGTCCCTTCAAGCCGACGAAGAAGTACGTCGGGCTTATGATAAGTGGGGCGAAGGAGCACGGCCTCGACCCCGAGTACGTCAAGGAGCTCGAAGCCATCGAGACCATCGACTAGCGGAAGCCTTCATGCCATCTTGTATTGAATTATCGGGTTCCTCGTTTTTTGTCACGGTGATAAGACTATTGTCACCAATAATTGGATAATCGAATAAATATAGGACAAATAGACGGCTGTGCACTTCTTAACCATGGCAAACCGCCGAAGCATAGTGATGGCCGTCGGCTACTCGACGGCCATTCTAGCCGTCGTGATCCTCGTAGCCCGGGTGCTCCTGGGCGGCGGGGATGGCTTCGTCTACCCCTGATAAAAGGGGTCAGGGCCCCTTATGGTAGAGGATGTTACCGCCGACGATGGTCATGTAGACCTTAGCGTCCCGGATGTCCTCGGGCGCCGTCTCCGTCAGGTCCCTGTCGATCACGGCGACGTCCGCCAGCTTCCCCGTCTCGACGCTCCCCTTTATGTCCTCCTCGAAGCTTGCGTAGGCACCGTTTAGCGTGTAGCACCTCACTGCCTCGACGAGGGTGATCCTAGCGTCCTTTATCCCGTGGTTCACCGCGCTCCAGACGCCGTAGATCGGGTTGAAAGGCATGCCGTCGCTCCCGAAGGCCACCGTGACCCCCTCGTCGATGAGGATCCTGTAAGGGTTGTTGAGGCGGTTCCTCTCGTCGCCGAGGCGCTGCTCGTACATGCTGCCGGGGCCGGCCCACTCCCCGACGAAGTTCGGCTGAACGGCTGGGATGATCCCGAGCTCCTTTATCCGCTCTATCTGGCCCGCGGTCAGTATCTCGCAGTGCTCGATGCGGTGGCGGTGGTCCTTCCTCGGCTTGTCCTTGAGCGCGGCCTGTATGCTGTTTATGACGCACTCGATGGCGTAGTCTCCGATGGCGTGGATGGCGAGCTGGTTACCGTGCCTGTGCGCGGCCTTCGCCTTCTCGTCGAGCACCTCGGGCGGCATCATCAGCAGCCCCTTCGTTGACGGCTCGTCAGTGTAGGGCTCGAAGAGCGCCGCGGTGCGCGCCCCGAGACTCCCGTCCATAAGCAGCTTCGTAGGACCGATCTTGATCATGTCATTCCCGAAGCCCGTGCGAATGCCCGTCTCGTAGCTCTGCTTCTGCACCGTCTCGTTGAGGAAGAGATATGCGCGTGTCTTGAGGACGCCCCTCGCGAGGGCCGTCTGGTATGCCTTCAGAGCCTCCGCGCCGAGGCCGGCGTCACCGATGCTGGTGCAGCCGAGCGTCAGGGCGTGCTCCGACGCCTTCTTCAGCCCCTCTACGGCTGTCTCCTCCGTCACCGGGGGGATGTAGGGCTCGACGAGGTGGCGGCAGTCTCGGAGGATGCCCGTGGG
>JAUYEB010000307.1 GCA_030691555.1 Candidatus Bathyarchaeota archaeon | reverse complement strand
GAGCAGCTTGGCGTGGTCGTGGCCGCTGGCGCATATGACGTTCCTGTTGAAGGCGCGCCACTTGTCGGCTAGGGGCTCTAGGGAGACGTCCTTCTCGGTGGGGCCGTCTATCTGTAGTCCGTTGCGGTCGATGATGGCGGTGAGGTTGTCGAGGCGCCTGTGTGCGGCGAACATGGCCGCCTCCCAGACGAGGCCCTCGTCGCACTCCCCGTCGCCGAGCAGGCAGTAGACGCGGCTATCCATCCCGTCGAGCCTGATGGCGGAGGCGATCCCTGAGGCGATGCTCAGCCCGTTGCCTAGGCTGCCGCTGCTCACCTCGACGCCCGGCGTGCGGGTCGCGTCTGGGTGCCCCTGCAGCATGCTGCCGTGGAGGCGAAGGTTGTGTAGCTCCGCCTTGGGGAAGTAGCCCCTCTCGGCGAGGACGGCGTAGAGGGCGGGGGCCGCGTGCCCCTTGCTGAGTATGAACCTGTCCCTCTCGGACCAGCGTGGGTTCTTCGGGTCGTGCCTCAGCACCCTCCAGTAGAGGGTGACGAGTATGTCCGTGGCGCTGAGGCTGCCGCCCGGGTGGCCCGAGCCGGCCTCCGTCGTGGCGCGCAGAACCTCGGCGCGTACCTTCCTCGAGAGCGATCGTAACTCCTCTTCGTTCGCCATCAATACACCAGCCGTGTTTCTACCGCCCAAGGCATTGGGGGTTTCAAATTGTGAACCACCTTCCCCCGGGCACTATAAAAGATGTGCTGGCATGGACAGCGTAGGGGCACGGAATTGCGTTTGGAGATTGCTAATCGGGGACCTCGACTGTGACGGTGACCGTCACAACGGCTTTGGGGTCCTTTAGGAGCTGGACGAGGGTGCGCGGTATGTGGATCGTCGCCTTGTCGGCGTGCACCATAAGGGTCCGCGCGCACGTGTAGCCGCTTATACGCGCCACCATGTCCGTGGGGTGATCCCACGTTAGACCCGGATCCCCCCGCCCGGTGGTCGTGAAGACCCTGTCTCCCAGCCTAAGGCTCAGGGAGATGACGGAGTCCGGCCTCCTCGCCGCCTCCCTCATCCTCGGGTCGAGGTCCCTCAGCCCCTTCTCCGCCACCACTGCGACGATGCAGTCGCCCTGCGTAGTCAGGCGGGTCTCCCTCGTGACCTCCACGGTCTTCTCGTGCGTTGCGCGTATGTTGGCGTGGCCGCGGGCGGCGAAGGACTCCTCGAGGAGCATCGCGGTTCCATCCCCCCCTCGGGGATTTAAACCTGCGCGGGTGTTCTAAACTCTAGTATTATAATCGGTCGCCCGATCCAATTGATCGATGAAGCCGAATAGGCGCATGGTGGCGGGCGTGATCCTGCTCCTCATAATGGGCGGGGCGGGCGCGCTCCTAAACTATTGGAACGGGGGCAGGGTCTACGCCGACTCCGACGCGAAGGCTGCCAGCGTAGATAGGTCGCTGGTCACCGCGAACACCGACTTCGCCGTGAGGCTCCTGAGGGAGCTTCGGAGCGAACAGGGGGGCGAGAACATCTTCATCTCTCCTCTCAGCGTCTCCATCGCCCTCACGATGGTATACAACGGCGCGGACTCGGCGACGAAGGAGGCCATGGCCACGGCACTCGGCTTAAGTGGCATGAGCGACGACGCCGTCAACACCGCCTACAGCCAGCTCATCGAGAGCATAATGAGCGCGGACAGCTCGGTGGCCCTGAACATCGGCGACTCGGTCTGGATCAGGTCGGGCTTCGCGCCGCAGGTGAAGGCCACGTTCACCGACGCCCTGTCGAAGTACTTCGCCAGCGAGGTCTACGCCAAGCCCTTCGATGCCTCCACGGTGAGTGAGGTCAACTCGTGGGTTAGCAAGGAGACAAACGGCAAGATCAGAACACTCCTAGACCAAATTGACAACGACAACGTGATGTTCCTAATCAACGCCATCTACTTCAAGGGTGACTGGGTCGACAAGTTCGACGAGTCCCTCACCTCGCCCGCCGACTTCACGAGGGCGGACGGATCGGTCGTCCCCGTGGAGATGATGACGAGGACCGGCGACTACGCCTACTACGGCGACCCAGGTGTGCAGGTCGCGAGGCTCCCCTACGGGAGGGATAAGATCGCCATGTACGTCTTCCTCCCCGCCGAGGGCAGCAGCCTCGAATCCTTCACGGCGGGTCTAACCGGGGAGGACCTCGACGCCTACTTCTCCAAGCTCCACAAGGCTGAGCTGGTCCTGGGGCTGCCGAAGCTCAAGCTCGAGTACGGGAAGGTCGACCTCAAGGACGCCCTAACTAGCCTAGGGATGGGCGTCGCCTTCGACAGGGATGCGGCGGACTTCAACGGGATAGCTGACGTCGTCTCAGAGCGCCTCTACATAGCCTTCGTCGACCACAAGGCCGTTGTGGAGATCAATGAGAAGGGCACAGAGGCCGCGGCGGCGACGAACGTGGGCATATCCCTCTCGAGCGCGCCGATGACGATCCCCTTCACGGTGGACAGACCCTACATGTTCGTGATCAGGGACGACAGGTCGGGGTCTATACTCTTCTCGGGCCTGATCACGGACCCCTCCGTGGTGTCGTCGCCCTAGTTTCTCGGTTCGATTCCTTTCGTGTTGGGGGTAAGGTTTAAACGAGGGGTGTCGGTGTGTTGTCTTGGCTGGGCTGGTAGATTAGCCGTATATCGCCGCCTTGGCATGGCGGAGGTCAGGGGTTCAATTCCCCTCCAGTCCACCAAATAAAATCCCCGGAAGGGTCATTATTTGGGGTTGTTTTGTGATTTAAGGCTGGTTTAATGTTTCCCCATTTTAGCTGGTCCCCGAGTTTACGCGCGAGTGTTTAAATTCACGATTACGATGGGTACGATCAGGTGATCCTGTGGAGTACAGAGCCTCCCGCGAGATCGTCCTAGGCGCCCTCGCCGACGGTAAGCCCATGGGCGTCATGGAGATAGCGAAGAAGACTAAGCTCAACCGGAGCCAGGCCGGGAACGCGTTGATGCTCGCCTGGCGCCGGGGCCTCGTGCTCAGGACGGTTGAGCCTATTTACGGGGCGGAGAGGATCAACAGGGGTCGGGCTGGTGTACGCCACCACGTCAGGCCTTTCCACCTCTACCTGTCGCGCCCCG
>JAUYEB010000052.1 GCA_030691555.1 Candidatus Bathyarchaeota archaeon | reverse complement strand
CGGCTGTCCCAGTGGATTGCGCCCGCCACGTCGAAGACCGTGCTCCTGCCCTTCCTGAGGGCCTCCTTGACCTCCAGTAGGCGTGCCTCGTGGTGCCTGAAGAGCTGCGCCACCCTGTCCGGGAGGTTGGTGAAGTTCGACTCGTGTCCGGGGAGGATGAGGTCGACGGGGAGATCCCTCACCTTGATGAGGCTGCTCAGGTAGTCGCCGAGGGGGTCGCGCTTCTCCCAGGTGTGCTCGCTCACGTGGCTCGTTATCTTGGGGAGGACGTGGTCTCCGCTGAAGAGTATGCGCCTCTCGGCGTCGTGCAGGCATATGTGCTCCGCAGCGTGCCCTGGAGTCCAGATGACTTTGAGCTTCGCGCCTGGCAGGTCGATGACTGCGCCGTCCTCGATGAGCTGGTCGAGCCTGAGCGGCTTGGGGTCCTCCCTGAAGGCGTGCTCGAAGCGGCTGAGGAACTGCTGGAAGGAGCCTCCGCCGAGCTGCTGTAGCTCCTCCGAGATGTTCCTGTACATGTCCTTGTAGAACCTGATCTGGTCCTGCTGGCGCTCCTCCGCTATCCTGTGCGCAATGGTCTTGACGTCCGCCCGCTCCCTGACGTAGTCGATGAGGCCGACGTGGTCGTTGTGCATGTGGGTGATTATGATGCGTTCGAGATCCTCGACGCGTGTCCCCTGCTCGCCGAGCTGCTTCTCCAGCGCCGCGAAGGCGTCCCAGCCGGGTATCCCCGCGTCGATGAGGGTCTTCGACTCCTTTAGGAAGTATGAGTAGGTGTAGCCGAGGGGGTTGTGCTTCATCGGGACCTTGAACTGGTGGACGCCGTCGGCGACCTGCATCTAAGTCACTCCCGCTATGAGGATTCGCAGGGACTTTAACCGTTGGGGTAACGTGGCGCCAAGCTATGCTCTCTCGTAGACCCTGACGCCCCCGACGATGGTCATCTCGACCATTATGTCCCTGATTCTCTCGGGGCCGATGGCGTATGGGTCGCCCGAGAGGACGGTGAAGTCGGCGAGCTTTCCCTCCTCGATCGTGCCCTTCCTCTTCTCGTCGAATCCCACGTGGGCGGCGTTCACCGTGTACATGCGGATGGCCTGGTCGATGGTCACCCTCTGCCCCTCTGTGATGGTCTTACCCGTATTCTCGGAGGCGCGGGTGGTCGCGGACCAGATGCCCTTAAGCGGATCGGGGTAGGTGAGGGGGCAGTCCGAGCTCCCGCTGACGACTATCCCCTCGTCCAGCATCGACTTGATCGGATAGGTGTACTCCATCCTCCCGTCGCCGAGGGATGCCTGGAAGCCGTCGCCGTTCCTCGTGACGAGCTCCGGCTGCGTCGAGACCACTACGCCGAGCCTCTTCGCCCTCTCCCTGAGGTCCCTGGGCATGATGCTGCCGTGCTCTATCCTGTGCCTGTGGTCGGCGCGGGGCGTATCCTTGAGCGCAGCCTCGTAGGCGTCGAGGACGGCCTCTATTGCCCTGTCGCCGACGGCGTGGACGGCTATCTGCATACCCGCCCGGTTCGCCTGCATGATCTGCCCCGAGAAGACCTTCTGATCGTTCAGAATGCCGATGTTCTCCGGCTCCCCCTCGAAGTGCTCCTTCATCGCCGCCGTCTTGGCGATGAGGGAGCCGTCGCTGAATATCTTTATGGCGCCGATCCTCAGCCGCTCGTCACCCAGGCCCGAGTTTATGCCCAGCTTGAGGACGTGGTCGAGCAGCTCCACCTTCGGGAGGAGTGTGACGCGTAGCGGGAGCTTCCCCTCGGCGGCCAGCTCCTGAGTCACCTTGATCTCGTCGTGGTCGGCGGATGGGACATGTATCGCGGTGAGGCCGTACTTCACAGCCTCGTTGACGCCGATCAGGATCGCCTCCCTGAGGGTCGCCAGGTCGGGGCGGGGCCTGACCCCGTTCAGGCCGACGGGCGCCATGAATCTCGCGTTCGACCGCAGGAAGCCCGTGGGCTCACCTGCTTTATCGACGTCTATCCAACCCCCCGCGGGCGGCTTCATGTGCCTGTCGATGCCCGAGGCCTCGAGGCCCTTGCTGTTGAGGAGCGTGGCGTGACAGGAGAAGTGGTGGAGGTAGACGGGGTTGTCTCGTGACACATCGTCGATGTCCCAGCGGGTGAGCAGGCGCCTCTCCCTGAGCTTGTTCTCGTTCCACCCCCTGCCGAGGACCCACTCCCCCTTCGGTGTTCGGCGGACCCTCTCCGACAGTAGTCCATTAACCTCCTCCACCGAGGCCGCGCCCTCGAGGTTTACTGTTCGGAGGGTTAAGCCGAAGTCGTCGAGGTGGACGTGGGTGTCGATGAAGCCTGGTAGAACGGTCCTCCCCTCCAGATCGAGCACCAGCGTGCCCACCCCGATGCCCTTCTCCACAACCTCCATCGAGCCCACCTGGGCGATGACCCCATACTTGACGGCCACAGCCTCGCAGTGTGGCTTCGAGGGGTCCAACGTGATGACGTTGGCGTTCGTTAAGACGAGATCAGGATACATCTTGGCCCAGGAGAGATGTGGGGTTTCTTGGAAATAAGCATCGACCAACAACTGGGTACCGGCATCAGCTCGGCGGGGGTATCCACCACTCCGACCCGGGGCGGTCCACCCACTCCGGCCACCTGAGGCCCACCGGGGGCTTGAGGCCCTCGGGCATCAGAGGCTTCTCCCAGTGCTCGGCGCGTCTCCTGTCGAACTCGGCCTTGGCAGCCTTGAGGGTCTCGGGCTTCTTGATGAGGTCGAGGGCGCTCGCGGCGAGGACCTTCGAGGCGGTCTCACCCATCCGGTGCGTCGCACCCATGCCGCACAGCGCCGACTCGACCCAGCGGGGGTACCTGAAGCCCCTCACCATCGCCTTGCTCACGTATAGGCGCGCCGTTGGGGCGTGCCACGTGAACTCGTTCACGTCGTCGGCGGGGTGGAAGGCCCCATACGCCTTCTCGGGCGGCACGATGGTCACGTCGTATGGCTGCTCCGTCTCCTTCTGGCCGAGGGCCCTCTGTATCTCGCGCGCGAACGCCTTGTCCTCCTCCGTGTACCGGTTGGGGCCGTGCTCGTTGAGGTTGGCCATGACGAGGTTGGTCATCGTCGTGTTCGGCAGCCCCGTCCTGACCGCCGTTATGATTCGGGGCTCGACCTTACAGTCGGCCGCGATTGCTGCCCCCTGGGCGCAGCGCTCTACCACCTTCCTTATGGCATCCTGGTCGGGGAGGTCCTCCGTCCTCCACGCGTAGACGAGCTGGCTGAACTCGGGCGTGCTCACCGTGCACTGCCCCCCGGTCATTACGAACTCGTTTATGCTCCCCCCGCGGCGCATGAGGGCGGGCATGTGCTCCTTCATCGTGTTGACGTTGTTGTACATGAGCATCGCCGCGTCGAGTGCGCCCGGGTAGCTTACGTCCCCGCTCTGGCCGCCGGCCGCGGA
>JAUYEB010000041.1 GCA_030691555.1 Candidatus Bathyarchaeota archaeon | reverse complement strand
GTCGAACTTCACCAACCTCCCGGACAGGGTGGCGCAGCTCTTCAGGCACCACGAGGCACGCCTACTGGAGGTCAAGGAGGCCCTCAGGAAGGGCAGGAGCACGGTCTTCGACGTGGCGGGCGCAATCCACTGGGACAGCCGCCCATGGCCCATAATGGACTTCTGGACTAAGAGGATGGCGGCGACCGAGACCTACGCGCACCTCGTCTATCTGCGCAACAAGGGCGAGATATCCGAGAAGACTGTCGACGGCGTGCTACGCTACAGTCTGGCTTAGCGCCAGACCTTTACGCCCTTCTCCACGAGGTACTGGGCTGCGAGGTCGGCGATGTCGGGCGCCTTGAAGGGTATCCGCATCTCCTTGATCTGGTCGAGCAGGTCCCTGTAGGTTATCTCCTCGCGCCCCTTCTTGACGTACTGGTCGAGTATGGTCTGCGCGATCTCCTCGGCGACGCGGTACTTGGGGCTCAGGGTCCTGTAGTGGTGCTTGAGCGCCGCGGCGATCTCGTCCCCGCTCGCGCTCTCCAGCGCCCAGATGGTCGGGCGTGGGCCTCCCTTGCTCGACTGGACCTTCGAGACCTTGAGGGCTGGGCCGATGAGCCCGACGGCCCTCAACCTCTTGAGCGTCCTGTAGACCGTCGCCTCGGGCTGGTTGAGCTCGGTCTGTAGCACCCAGGCGGTCCCCGCCCCGTGTAGACAGAAGTAGAGGAACGTCTCCGCCACAGCGGGCGAGCTGAAGATGTTCTCGCTGAAGTTGAGGAGCTCCTGTATGTTCTTCAGGGTGGTGGCGAGGTCGTTCTTCTCGTTGAGGAGCAGTAGTTGGCGGAATATCTGGGTGTATTTGACGAAATTTGTCTCCCTCGGAGTGGCTCTGCTGACCGATCGACTTTTATCGAGGTTTAACGCATCTCTCAGGGGCACAACTCGAGCCATAACGTCGTCTCCATAACCCGCCTGTCGTCGGCGAAAGGAAAACAGCGTCGATAAGCTTATAAGATTACTTGTTAACAAGTAAACATGTAAACAAGTAATCAGGTCGCACCGTAAACATGACGCGCAAGACAGTCGCCATCAGGGGCCTCGACACGGGGCTTTACAACGAGGTGTTCTCAATGGCGAAGAAGGATGGCAAGCGTGTCAGCGACCTGGTGAACTCCGCCCTCAAGGCCTACATCGACGGGGACCAGTCGACCGAAAAGCTGAGGGAGTCGGTCGCCAGCGGGGGCATGGCACAGGCTGAGGGGAGCTTCGTCCTCACCGTGGAGGACGAGGGTGAGGTCACCCTGTCGAAGAACGACGTCCTCGACATAAGCAGGGACATGGGTCCGTTCAGGATCGAGAGCAGTGGGACGCTTGTCTTCGAGAAGGACGTCGACTCGGAGGCGCTGAGGGGGATCGAGAAGATAGTGATCCTCTCAGGAGAGGTCAAGGTGCCGAAGAAGACCTACCCCCAGTTCCTTATTAAGTGCCAGATCAAGGGTAAGCTCGAGAAGTATTGAGCCCCCTTACCCTCGTGGGTGTTGAGGACGGCAGCTTCGAGGCCTTCGAGCCAGGGCAGAGTACGCTTCTATGCACCGTTTGTATGGTGGGGGGCCGCGTCGAGTGGGTCCGGCTTGGGAGGGTCGCAGTCGACGGGCGGGACGCGACCGACGTGCTCCTCGGGCTGCTCGAGGGCACCCGGTTCGACGCCCTGATCCTCGGCGGCGTGAGCTTCGCGGGGTTCAACGTCGTCGACCCGCACGGGATACATGAAGAGCTGGGCATACCGGTCATAGTCTACTCGGGGGAGGAGCCTGACAGCCCCTCGACGCTGGCGGCTCTGAGGTCGAACTTCCCCGACTGGGCTGAGAGGTGGGTGCCGATCGAGCGGCTGGGGGATGTTTACAGCGTGGTAACGAGGGAGGGGTCGCCGCCGGTCTTCTTCGAGGTCGCCGGGTGCACGCGGGAGTGGGCGGAGGACGTGCTTAGGGCGTCGGTCTCCCTCACCAGGGCGCCTGAGCCGGTCAGGGTGGCGGGCATCGTGGCGCGTGGCTTGACTAGAAACGCTTGAAGTCTAGGTCGAGGGTCTGGTGTGTCTGCAGGTCGAATATCGTGGCGACGCCCGTCGTGGGCTCTAACTGCATGCGCTTCTGGAAGGGGGTCTGGTCCTGCCAGGAGCCCGCCGAGATGAGCGTGACGCCCTTGTACCTCTTGGTCTCGTTTATGTGGATGTGGCCCATGAGCATGGCGTCGGGTATGCTGCTGATCACCAGCCTGTCGGTGCGCTCCGGGGCGATGGGCGTGCTCTGCCCGTACCTGGGGGCGAGGTGGCGGCACCTGAAGAGCAGCTCCATCGCCTTCAGGGGGTGCTGGAACTCGTAGCCTGGGGTGCTGCTGAGTATGTCGTCCATCCCCTTGCCGTGCTCGGCGAGTATCTCGACGCCGTTGAGGTTGAGCCTGCAGGGGCTGGGGAGCATCTTGACGCGCGGGTCTTCGTGTAGCTCCTTTGCGTACTCCTTGGGGATGGGGGGCTGGGGCATTGCGTGCCTCGTGGCGTCGTGGTTGCCGGGTGTCACGACGATCTCGACGTAGTCGGGCAGCTGCTTGAGTAGCTCCGCGGCTGCGCGGTACTGCTCGCGGATGTTGGTGATGGTGAGTTCGTCTAGCTGCTCGGGGTAGATTCCGACTCCGTCTACTAGGTCGCCGGCGATGACGACGTACTTGACGCGGGCGGCGGCGTCCCTGCTCTGGGGTGGGCCGAGCTCGAGGTTCATCCAGTCGATGAACTTGTCGAAGAGGTCGCCGCGGAAGTATTTTGAGCCGACGTGGATGTCTGCGAGTAGGGCGGCGTATAGTGGGTCGGGGCTCCGGCGGGGGGTGTTGACGGGGACGTCTGGCCAGATCCAGTCGTTGGCGACGAGGAGGTCGTCGGTGTACTTGACGGCGTCGACGGCGATGACCTGGTCCTCCTGGAGCTCGAGGCCGTGGCGCATGACCTCCTCGTCGCTCGCCATGACGCTGATGGTGGAGCGTCGGTCCTCGAGCTCTATGAATAGCTTGGAGCCCCGTGTGCGTTTCTCGGCGACGATTCCTATGGTTTTGAGCTTGGTCTTGAGGGGGAGCTTGAGGGCCTGCTCTATGGGTATGGCGTCCTTGACGTCGACGCGGCGCTTGAGTATGGCCTCTATGCGGTCGTATCGGCTCTGGAAGTACTGTAGGAACCCCTCGGCGTCGCTGGCGGGCTGGGCTGGCTCCTCCTCCAGGACCCTGAGGGGGGCGCCCGAGTCCCTGGCGGGTATCGGGCGGTTCTTCTGGGGTAGCGGATCGGGCCTCGGCGTCTCCACGAGGGCGAGTAGGTAGCCCTTGTCGAGCACGAGGAGGGGCTGCGTGGATGAGTCGGCCTTCAGTATGGCCTTCTGGGAGAGGGTGTCTGCTGTCTCGGCGGAGATCCCCATGAGGTAGGCGTAGGCGTCTGGGCTTAGCTGGTAGCCCGCCTCGATTATGCGGTGTAGGAACTGGGGCGTCCGC
>JAUYEB010000027.1 GCA_030691555.1 Candidatus Bathyarchaeota archaeon | reverse complement strand
CAGATCGACATGAAGGCCCACGTGGTCGAGGCCCTCAAGGTCCTGAAGTCGCTGGGCTAGGTTCTAATGATGTTACTATCTAACCCGGTAATTCGAAAAAAGGCGTTAAAACGCCTTTAAAAAGAGGGTTCTAGTAGAAGCTGCCGAGTAGGCTTAAGCCCACTAGACTTAGGATGAAGGCTATGATTACGAATACCACGACCGTGACGATCGCGACGGCGAAGGCCTTCCCCAGCCACACTCGTAGTACTTCTTTATCAGATAGAGGAGGACGACCAGTTGTGCGATTGAGCCGACGATGCCCGGTAGGAAGAGCCCGACGACGGCGCTCGCGACGCTCCCCAAGACGACGATCATGATGGCGTCGGTGAACTTCGCGTTGGTGGCCCCAACGAGCATTCTCCCCACTATCCACAGGACGGGGGCCGTGATGATCACTCCCCCGATTATGCTGATTAGTATGGATACGATGTCAAAGGCCATTCAATAACACCTGTATTAAACCTCTAATCGACCCCAATTAAAAACCATAACCTTTGCGCGCAGCGAAGTCAGGTATCGAAGACGACCTGGACCCTGTAGCCATCGGTTGTCCTCTCGATCTTCATCATGTGGTAGGTCACGGCTTTCACCGCGATGCCCACCTCGTGGGTGGCGGCGCTGAATCGTTCGCCCTGTCCCACGGCGCTAGCCCTGAATCTCCCCTCGTCGATCTCCACGGTGAGGCTCTTCGCCGTCAGACCCTCCGAGTCGTTTAGGAAGAGTATCTCGTCCAGGATGTTGAGTATGAGGCTCTGCAGGTCGGTGCCCTCGGCCTCGGCTCGATAGGTCTCCCTCTCGGTTATTCCCTCTAGGGGGGTGATGGCGTTGAGCATGCCGAGGGCGACGTTGGCGACCGCCTCGCCGAGGGTCCTTCCCCTTCCCTCGACGAGTAGGTCGGCGGGAGGGCCGCCGGGGGGGTAGCTGTATCCCTGCAAGTCACTCCCACTCTATGGTGCTCGGCGGCTTGTTGGTGATGTCGTAGACCACCCTGGTGACCTCGGGGATACCGTTGGTGATCCTAGTGCTTATACGTTCCAGGAGGTCCCATGGGGGCCTCGTGAAGTTGGCGGTCATGGCGTCGACGCTCTCCACGATCCTCACGGCGACCGTCCACCCGTAGGCGCGCTCGTCCCCCTTGACCCCCGTGCTCTTGGTGTCGGTGAGGACGGCGAAGTACTGCCACGGGACCCCCGCGATCTCGCTGTGCTCAACCTCATCGGTGACTATGGCGTCCGCGCTGCGCAGGGCTTCGAGCTTCTCCTCGGTGATCTCTCCGACGATCCTGACGGCGAGGCCGGGGCCGGGGAAGGGCTGCCTCCAGACTAGTTCCCTTGGGAGCTCGAGCTTCTCGCCTAGGGCGCGCACCTCGTCCTTGTAGAGGTCCTTCAGCGGCTCCACGACCCCCTTGAAGTTCATGTGGATGGGGAGCCCCCCGACGTTGTGGTGGGTCTTTATGGTGTCGGCGTGGCGGGTTATGCCCGACTCTATCCTGTCCGGGTAGATAGTCCCTTGGACGAGGTACTTGGCGCCGAACCTCTCCGCCTCCTCCTCGAAGACGCGTATGAACTCCTCGCCTATGATCTTCCTCTTCGTCTCGGGGTCCGTGACGCCCCTGAGTCTCCTCAGGAAGCGGTCCTTGGCGTCGACGACCTTCACGTTGACGCCCGCCTTCTCCATCGCCTCCTTGACCTGCTCCGACTCGTGTAGGCGCATCATGCCGTGGTCGACGTGGACGGCGATGATCCTCTTGCCGAGTGCCTTGCCTACGATCGCGGCGGCGACGCTGGAGTCGACTCCCCCGCTGAGCGCGATTACTGCCTTCCCCTTACCGACCTGGGCGAGGACTGCCTTGATCCCCTCCTCGACGGCGTCCGCCGGGTGCCAGTTTGGCTGGGACCCGCAGACCTTGAAGACGAAGTTGGTGAGCATCTTGTCGCCGTGGATGGTGTGCTTGACCTCGGGGTGCCACTGGAGTCCGTAGATTGGCTTCTCCTCGTGGCGGAACGCTGCGACGGGCGCCGAGTCGGTGTGGGCGAGGACCCGGAAGCACGAGGGCAGGCTGTAGACGGTGTCGCCGTGGCTCATCCAGACGGGCTCCTCCATCTGCATTCCCAAAAGGATATGCTCCGGCCTATCGATGAAGGCGGTCCTAGAGCCGTACTCCCTGACTGACCCCTTCCTGACGTCACCGCCGTGCAGACTGGCAAGTAGCTGGTGCCCGTAGCAGAGGCCGAGAACGGGGACCCCCAGGTCGAGGATGCGTTCGTCCAGCTTCAGGGGGTTCTCGGCGTTGACGCTGCTGGGGCTCCCGGATAGAATTATCCCCTTTATCACCATCACTCCGCCGAGCGCCTTCACCTCCTCGAGGGATGCGTCGCTGGGGAGTATCTCGGAGTAGACGTTCATCTCCCTGACGCGGCGGGCTATCAGGTGGCAGTACTGGCCGCCGAAGTCGAGGATCACTATCCCATCGGGAAGCGGATCGGGGGACATTGATCAACACAACCCGGGGGTTAGTATATGGGTTTTGTTGCGTGTTTATGCAAGTGGAGAGAAAAAGGGGGGGTTTACTTGGCGTAGGCTTCCACGAGGTCGCGCGCCGTGATTATCCCAGCGAGTTCCTCCTCCTCGACGAGCGGGAGCCGACGGATGTGCCTGGACGCCATGAGGTAGGCCGCCTCGTAGACGCTGATCCACGCCGGCGCCACGATCAGCGGCGTGGAAGCGTAGCCCTTCACGGGGGCGTCGAGTGCTCTCCCCTCCTTCAGGAAGGATGTCAACAGGTCACGCTCGGTGAAGATGCCCTTGGGTTTGCCCTCCGCCGTGACGATGACGCTCCCGATCCTCTTCTTGCCCATGGTCACGGCGATCTCGGCGACGGTCGTCGACTCGTCGGCCGTTACCACCTCGGTCGTCATGTAGTCCTCCACCTTCACGACGGTCTCCGGGACATCTGGCAGGCTCCGGATGAGGTCGGAGGCCGAGACTATGCCTATTAGCTTCTCCTTCTCGAAGACTGTGAGCCTCCCCCTACCCTTCATCATGGTTTTGGCGGCTTCCTTGATGGCGGTGTCAGGCGGGATGGATGTGAGTGGCCACGACATGGCCTCCCCGACGCGGGTCTTCGCGGGGTCCCTCCCGATGGCGAGGATGCCGCTAAGGAGGTCCCTCTCCGTGACTATCCCCTTGGGCTTCCCGTCGACGAGGACGACGAGGCTTCCGATGTGCTTCTCGCCCATCACCTTCGCGGCGTCGCCCATGTTCTTCTCGTCCGTGATTGTGACGACGCGTTTTGTCATGATCTCCCTGACGAGGCGGAACTTGCGCATCTGTTCGTAGGCCCTGTCGAAGACTTTTGGGAACTCTCTCCTCAGGTCCTTTGTGTACTCCAACCCCGGTCCCCAATTTGATATGGATCGACTCCTCTGATATTGTTATCGGTAAGTAACCATAATATCCGCTGGCCGTATTCAGACCGGTTTCACGCCATGAACAATACTTTATGAGGCGTGGAGCGGGTCTTACTCCGATGAAATCGGTCAAGGTTCCCGCCTGGGAGTTCTACGGGTGGCAACCCGAGACTCTGACATTCCCTGAGGACTGGGAGGTGCACGAACAGAGGATGAAGGGGCATGACACCCCCGCCCTCAAGCCCAAGCCGATAAAGGAGAAGATACAACACCCCATCGGCACGGAGAGCCTGAGCACGCTAGCACGGGGGAAGCGGAGATGCGTAATAATTTTCGACGACATGACCCGCCCGACCAAGACCACACAGATGCTCCCCGCGGTCCTCGACGAGCTCCACAAGGGGGGCATGAGCGACGAACAGATCGTGTTCATGATGGCCTCCGGCGCTCACACCGGCAGGATGCTCTTCGACTTCCAGAAGAAGCTGGGGGAGGAGGTCTGTGAAAAGTACCTCGTCTTCAACCACAACCCCTACGACAGCTTCGTCGACCTCGGGAAGACGAGCCGGGGGACCCCCATCCTCATCAACAAGGAGGTGATGAGCTGCGACCTCAAGGTCGTGGTGAGCAGTATAATGCCCCACTTCGGATACGGCTTCGGCGGGGGGAGCAAGATGATCCTCCCCGGGGTCGCCGCCGTGGAGTCCATCAGCCCGAACCACGCCATCCGGAAGGGCACCGACCCCGGGAAGGTCAGCGGCAACGAGCGACGCCTCGACTCCGAGGAGGCCGCCGAGAAGGTCGGGCTGGACTTCGTCGTCCACTCCCTCCTAAACGCCGACTCGGACGTCTGCGACCTAGTGGCCGGGGACATGATCGACGCCCACAGGGAGGGCGTCAGAAGAGCCCGGAACCACTATGTTACGAAGGTCGTGCCCGACGCCGACGTGGCAATAGGCAACACCTACCCGATGGCCAACGAGGGCTACAAGGCCTACCACATAATCCTCGAGTCGGTCAGGAAGGGCGGGGACCTCGTCTACCTGCTCTACACCCCCGAGGGGTGCCGCGTCCACTTCTACAACGGGCGCTTCGGCACCGACTACGGCGGCGAGGGCTGGAGGCCCGACGTCTACACGAAGAAGCCCTGGAAGATGGGGCGGGTACTATGCGTCTCCCCAACAGGCCTCATGAAGGCCGACGAGCACTACTACGGCGAGGGCTCGAAGTGGGTGAAGACCTGGAAGGAGACCCTCAAGCTTCTGGAGGAGGCCCACGGCTCGAGCGCAAAGGTCGCCATATACCCGACGGCGTCGATGCAGATCAGCGAGTCCAACGCGGCGCACGACTAGGCGCCACACTTTTCCCCGCCGACCCCCAATAATTCTAAGAGGGAGCACCCGTGAGTGGAATCCGAAGGCGCCAGAAGATATTCAGGGCCCTCAACCACGACTTCCGCAAGCGCCTCTTGGAGAAGATAGTCGAGGGCAGGATCACGTACACGGAGCTCCTCAAATGGAGCGGGGTCGAGTCCGGGTACCTAGCCTATCACCTGAGGAGCATGGAGGGGCTACTGGAGAAGGGGGAGGAGGGTTACACGCTCACGCCCCTCGGAGTCGAGGGCATCTCCATGCTCCACGGGCAGGTAGAGGGGCCTCAGCCGATACTGACCCGTTCCAGGGTCATCGCAATAACCCTCATCGCCGCGCTCCTGACCTCCGGCATCTATCTCGCCTACTCCCTCACGGCCCTGAACCAGACGACTCAGCTGACGAGGGAGCAGAGGGTCGCCGCCCTACGCACCCACGCGGGCGAGGCCCTGACGGCCATCACGGGCGCTTTCGACTACGTGGAGATCCCCCGGTCTGTGTGGACCGAGGTCGTTGTCCACGTCGCCCTCCTCAGGCAGGACATCGAGGCCCTCCAGATAGAGGACCCCTCCGCCGTCTCCGGGCCCCTCGTGAGAAACATCGACTACTTTCTCGGCGAGTCCACGAAGGTGCTCAGCAGCCCAGATGCCACCTACTTCGCCCTCAGCAGGGAGAACAGACAGCTCCTCAGGGACCTTCACTATAGCATATTCACACTGAATCAGGGTCTCGTGGACGTCTTGTAAAGGAAACTTTTCAAAAAAGGCTAAAACCACGCGGGTTGAGGGGCAAGCGAAAGAACATGAGCACTCAGAGGGTGTGGCTGCTCGCCTTCACGGCCCTACTCGTCGTCACAGCCGCGGGGGCCGCATACTCCCTCACCCAATCAGGCAATAAAGGCGCACAAAACGAGGGGAACCAACCAACGGCCCCGAGAGTGATCAACATCGGAGTCTTCAGCTCCACAACCGCCAACCACCCCATCTACAAGTTCCTCGCGGAGCAGGCCCAGAGAGACTTCAACGACTACTGCAACAGGACGGGCAGGAACGCCGTCTTGAACGTTACCCTAGGCGACGCCAAGGGCCAACCCGTTAATGCAAAGAATTTCACAGTCATGTGCAACAAGACAGGGATCCGGCTCGTCGTCGGCTTCGGATGGTCCAGCTTCTTCTGCAGCTCCGCCTACACCTTCGCCAACCAGTCCGGGATGGTGCTCCTCACACCCTCCGCCACGTCACCCACCTACCACATGAAGGACCACGTCTTCCGCCTCTGCGTCGACGACTCGGAGCAGGCGCGAATCCTGACGCGTCTCCTAATCGACAGAGGTGTCCAGTCGCTTGTGATCATAGCGAGGCAGGACTCGTGGTCGGATATGCAGATAAAGTTCGTCATCGAGCCGATGTTCACCGCAAGCGGAGGTTCGATACAGGCCCGGATCGACTACCCTCTGACCGAGAGCCCAGAGGCAACCGCAGCAATCGACTCGCGCCTCGCCGAGGCGGAGAAGGCGCTGATCGAGGCAAATGATGCGCACCCAGGCGGGGGGGTCGCCGTACTCCTCCTCGGCTTCGACGAATCCGCCTACGTCCTGAAGGCGGCGAGCAAGTATCCCACGCTCATGGAGGCGCCGTGGTTCGGTGAGGACGGGACCGCCAACAACAAAGAGATCTTGGCGAAGGCGCCTGAAGCAGCGTCCAGCGTACACCTAATAAGTACGAAGCTAAGGAACCCCGAGACGGAGCTTGCGCAGAAGCTGAACGCCCTCTGGCTCAGCACCACCAGTGTCACAGCCGGCGGGGCCGGGATACTCGACTACACCAACACCAACATCTACGACTGCGTCATGCTCGGCGCCCTCTCGCTCCTCGAGGCAAACGGAACGAGCTTCCAGGCCATAAGGGAGGCCATTCCAAAGGTTGCCGCCACGTACGAAGGCGCCACCGGCCCAGTCGTACTGGACGAAACCGGAGACAGAACGGGGATCGACTTCGATCTATGGGGCTACTTCACCGTAAACGGCGTATGCGAATCCAAGATATGCGGACGCTACAACGCGACAAACCAGACCTTCACGTGGGACGAGGCGCTGGTGAAACCCTAAGGCGCCTAACAGATGTAAAATCGACCCCCTTCTCGACCGGCAGCGGCTGACTCTCATGAAGCTGCCTCATCGCGTAAGCGCCGATCAAAGTTATTATCGAGCCGAGACACTTATGACGAAAACCATTCACCAACCACATCAACTGGAATAAAACTTCAAATCCCGGCGCGAGAAGGATCAACTCAGCCCCTTGTCGGTGATTCTATGAGCGGCATAATCCTGGTCAGAGACATCATGGCGAAGAACGTCAAGACCGTCCGAACAGACGACAGCGTCCACGACGCCGTCGTGAAGATGAACAAGTTCGACGTCGGAAGCGTCATAGTCGTCAACAACAATCGACCCGTCGGCATAATCACGAGCAAGAACGTGCTGACACGCGTCGTCGAACCACGCCTCGACGCTGGCACGGTGCGCGTCAGAGACATAATGAGCAGCCCCCTGATCACGATAGAGCCCGACGCCGCCATCGAGGACGCGGCCAGGCTCATGGCCCAGAAAAGGATCAAGAAACTAGTCGTTATGGACAGGGACAAGATACTCGGCATTCTAAGCACGAGCGACATAGTCCGAGCGAACCCGACCCAGCTGGGCATTCTGCAAGAGCTGCTGAAGATCAGCTAAACGGGGGCTGTACACCCCCACTCGACTCGTCAGTAACTTAGTTCTAAAGTAATTTCCAGCCCCAGAGCAGATGAATGAAACACGCCCTAGAGACCACCTACCACATCATCACGGACCACAAAATAGAAACAATCCTCCTAGCTAGTGTACTGGTCTACGCGGCGGCGTTCAGCCACTTCACCTACCTCAAGCACTACACGTTCTCGAGCTTCGCATGGGATCTAGGTGTCTTCAATCAGGTGCTCCACGACACGGCGTTCGAGGGCAAGCCCTTCTACTACACCCCCGACCTCTACTTCAACGGCTCGGGCTCCTACCTCGTAATGCACTTCAGCCCGATACTCTTCACGCTGCTCCCAATCTACTACATACTCCCCGGGGTCCTGACACTACTGCGGATCAAGGCACTACTCCTCGCCTCCGCGGCCATCCCCCTGTATCTACTCTCAAACAAGGTCCTAGAGGACAAGAAAGTCAGCCTAATAATCGCCCTAACCTACCTGCTATATCCCGGGCTACAGGGAGCCAACTGGTTCGACTTCCAACAACAGGCATTCCTCCCCCTCCTGCTGTTCGCGACGCTCTACTTCTTCGTCGAGGAGCGATGGTCGGGATACGCCATCACGCTCGCCCTGACCCTGATGACCCTAGAGCTATCCTTCGCGATCATTATAGTCTCGCTGCTCTGCCTCCTCGTCTACATTCGACCCAGGGAGCTGCTCGACAAGCTGAAACAATTCCAACCCAACAGGGTGCACGTCGCCATCCTTACCGCGCTCTTCGGCACGATTTACTACACAGTAGTCAAGGGCTTCATGAGCGGGTACCCCATAAACCCCCTCTTCCGGCAGCAATACCTCGCGTCCAGCGTCTTCAACGTGATCCAGTACAACGGGAACACGGTGCTGCTCCCCATCTACGTCGTCACCCACCTAGGCGACGTGATCCAGGCACTCTCCTACGACCCCGTACTGAAACTACTCTACATAGTCTTCCTCTTCGGGCCCCTTCTCTTCCTACCCCTAACATCGAGGTCCATGGCGCCCATACTCCTCCTACTCGCCCCCTTCCTGCTATCCAACTACCAAGCCTACTACATGATCGGCTCCCACTACTCCCTGTACCTCATAGCGCCAATATTCGTCGCCCTAATCATGGTCTACAAGCACAACCTCGGGGGCGAGCGACGCAGGCTCGCGAGGAACATGCTCCTCGTGACTATATTCTTCTCCGCCCTCCTCAGCCCCGTCTCCGGCGTGATAAACTCGAAGGACCCGATACTCTGGTACCCTCCGCCGATGGTGGTGACCGACAGGGTCAACGCGCTCCACGGGCTGATCGGTGAGGTCCCCGAGTCCGTCTCGATACTCACCCAGAACCACATCTTCCCCCACTTCAGCGACCGCATAAACGCCTACGTGATACCGGAGCTACACGCCAGCGCAGACCAGGAGGCATACCTCAGGAACTACATAGACGAGCTGATGACCCGATCCGACTACATCCTCCTCGACCTCAGGACCTACGACGCCGCCACGGCGTACGTCTTCGAGAAGGCGCTGAGGGACGGCTCGGGGCACAGGATAGCCCTCTACGAGGACAGCGCCGTCCTCATCACAAGGGAGGAGGGTCCCAGCGTCACGATCTCCGACTCCTACCCCCGGACATACACCGTGAACAGCGGTTTATCCGTGGGAAAGGGGGCCATAACCACCGACCCCACGTCGGAGTCCACCGAGGTGGCGGAA
>JAUYEB010000001.1 GCA_030691555.1 Candidatus Bathyarchaeota archaeon | reverse complement strand
GCGGCCCCCGTCCGGCTCATCTCCTCGATCCCGATGGGCCCGATCTTCCTCAGGAACTCGTCGATCTCGTCAGTGGGACCGGTGACCTCTGCTATGAGGATGTCGGGTTCCACGTCGAGGATGAGCCCATGGTAGGCGTTGACGGTGTTCACCGCCTCGATCCTCGCCATCGGGTCCGAGGTCTTCAGCTTTATGAGGAGCAGTTCACGACTCAGCGTCCTTATCGGGTCGAGGCGCTTCACCTTGACCACGTCGACCATCTTGTCGAGCTGCTCGATTATCTGGTTGAGGACGCGGCTCTCGGCGTCGACGACGACGGTCATCCTGCTCAGTGGGCTCCCCTCGACGGGGCCGACGGTGAGGCTCGTTATGTTGTAGCCCCGGCGCCTGAACAGATTGGAGACCTTGAAGAGGACCCCCGGCTTGTTCTCGACGAGAAAGCTGACCGTGTGGAGCGGCATATTATGCGCCTCCTAGGAGGATGTCCTTCAGCCCCATGCCCGGCGGGATCATGGGGTAGACGTTCTCCTCGGGGTCCATCGGCACATCGATGACGGTGGTCTGCTTGTCCTTGATGCTGCGCCTTATCGCCTTCTCGATGTCCTTCGTCGACTCGGCCTTCACCCCGGTGGCACCGTAGGTCTCCGCGAGCGTGGCGAAGTCGGGGTGCTTCGGCCTCTTTATCGTGCTGTATCGGCGGTCGTAGAAGAGGCGCTGCCACTGTGCGACCATGCCGAGGACGCCGTTGTTCAGTATCACGACCATTATCGGGAAGCCCTCGTCCACGGCGAGTGCTAGGTTGTTCTCCGTCATGGCGAAGCTGCCGTCCCCCGAGATGTTGAGCACGGGGAGATCCGGCCTCGCCGCCTTCGCGCCTATGGCGGCCGGCGTCCCCCAGCCCATGGTGCCTAGGCCGCCGCTCGTGAAGAACTCGCCGGGGCCGCGCACATCGTAGTGCTGTGCCGCCCACATCTGGTGCTGGCCCACGTCGGTGACGACTATGCTGTCGGGGGGCATGGCCCTCCTGATGGCCTTGATGACCGCGGGGCCGGAGAGGGGGGAGTCAGCATTTAGCTCGTTCGTCTGCGCCCTCAGCTCGGCGATACGCTTGACGAGTGCCTCATCCGTCTGGCCCATGGCCCTCTGCTGGGCGACCTTCTCGCGGATGCCCCTTATGGCGAGCTTGGCGTCACCGACTATCCGAGTGATGCTGTCGACGTTCTTGTCTATCTCGCTCCTGTCGACGTCGACGTGTATTATCCTCGCGTTCGGGGCGAAGCCGCTCAGTGAGCCGGTCGTGCGGTCGCTGAACCGTGCGCCCACCACGAGTAGGACGTCCGCCTCGGGGACTATGTAGTTAGCCTCGACGCGCCCGTGCATCCCGCAGAGGCCGAGGCTGAGGGGGTGGTTGCTCGGTATGGCCCCCTTCCCCATGAGACTGTGCGCCACGGGTGCCTGCAGCATCTCAGCCAGCTCCAGGAGTTCCATCGTGGCTCCCGATGCGACCGCCCCTCCCCCGGCGATGATCACTGGCCTCCGCGCCTTCGAGAGGAGGGTCGCGGCCCAGTGTATCTCCTGGGGGTTCGGCTCCGCGCCCGGGTGGTAGCCTCGGAACTCGACCTTGTCGGGGAAGACCATCTCGGCCCTGTTCGTCTGCGTGTCCTTGGGGATGTCGACGAGGACGGCGCCCTTCCTACCGGTCGAGGAGAGGTAGAATGCCGACTTGATGGCGTGCGGTATCTCCGCCGCCTCCATGACCTGTATGTTGTGCTTGGTGACGGAGGCGGTGATGCCTATGATGTCGACCTCCTGGAAGGCGTCCGTGCCAACCATGCTCAGGGGGACCTGTCCAGTCAACGCAACAATCGGCGAAGAGTCGAGCTGCGCCGTGGCGAGGCCGGTGACTATGTTCGTGGCCCCCGGGCCGCTCGTCACCTGCACGACGCCGGGCCTCCCGGAGACCCGCGCGTAGCCGTCCGCCATGTGGGTCGAGCCCTGCTCGTGGACCCCCCCGACGTAGCGCATCTTCGACTTCAACAGCTCGTCGCAGATCGGTATGATGGCGGCGCCGGTTATCCCGAAGATATACTCGACGCCCTCCTTCTCAAGCGCCTTGACGTACGCCTCGGCGCCGGTCATCTCAGGCATGCACAGAAACCTCCTGTATTGTTTCCTTGGATCGTTGATCCATAACTCGTGGTCTCGGACGGGAATCTAGGGACTAAGAATACGATTCCCCATTCAGCTCTCCCCCGCACTCGGGGGCTCGACAAAGCAATACCCCATGTTCCATCCTCCCAGTTGGGATGTAACCTAACCAAACCTCAGATCGAATAAAAAGGTTTGGAAGAAACACACGAAACAGGCACACCCGGCCTGGCCACGTATCTATGTTAAATGAATGAGCCTCGTTGGCTGGTCTGGCTCACTTTTTCGCCTTATCAACAGTCGACAAGATCGCTGAGACCAGCCCCTCCTCCGTCTCGGAGTATATGGTCTGGATGTGATAGAGGTCGGCGAGCCTCTTTTCCTCGGCTTTCAACGGCTTCAGGGAGGCCAGGATCAGCCGCGATGCCACGTCTGTGTAGATAGCGCTATGTTCTATGATCGTGCTGAACGCCAGTCCCTCAGTTAGGATGTCGATGCACAGGGGTGTCTCGCCCTTCGCCGCGTGCTTCGCCAAGACGTCGAAGGAGTAGTTCTTACCCGAGACCCCCATCAACGCCCCCGGTGCCTCGGCCCGCCAACCCCTAGTTTCCAGCTCGGTCTTCACCCTCTGAGCCAACGCCTCCGCCCTCTTATGCTCAATCAGCTGCTGGAGCCTCTCTTGGACCGGCTTCCCGAGTTTCCAGTAGTCCTGGTAAACCTGCATCATCGTCATGACGTAGGGGACGATGTTCGACCAGACCGTCCTCTTCGAAGCCCCCGCGTAGGGGATGTTCAGGAGGACCTCCTTCTCATCTACGGTGACTAGGATGAGATCGGTGACGGCCGTGTTCTCCACCACGACCATGTTTGGGTCTTTGATGGCGTAGATTTCGTCTATGTTATTCTCGTCGATTACGGTGAGGATCCTGACTCTCACCCCCCTCTTCGATACTTCCTCAAGCTCTCTGAGGGATACGGGGAGGCTGGCGGTACTCTTCGCGATAACGTCGATCCTCTGCGTCCCCCTCTGAATCATCTCCTTGAACAACGAGGCGAAGTCCTCCGGGTTCGAGTAGGTCTTCATCTCCTGGGCGGGCTCTCCCGTTTTTATCGACTTGATGAAGGATTCCGCGTCTGGGGCGAGGCTCCAGAGGGCGTCGAAGAATATCTTCATCGCCGCGACGTAGTTTGGGGCATCCGTCCAGAGCCCGGTGTCCGCCTGCGTGGTCATGCTCATGGAGTCGTCCATGGCGACGGTGGTTAGCGCCTCCTTCTCGTCGATGATGGCGAACCGGATGGGAGTCTGCAGGGTGATGTGCCTCGCCTCGACGAAGTCGAGGTACTGCTCCACCTCCTTCAGGTTCTCGGAGTCGATCTGCGTGAGCAGCATGATCTTCTTCCCCTGCTTGCTCATCGCCCGCAGCCTGTCGTCCAACCCCCAAAGGGATAGTCGGGCCAGGTCGCTGACCGTCGTCACAAGGCGGATCCCCACATCCGTCCTGTCGTACATCTCGAAGAGGATGTTGAAAACCTGCTGCCTCCCCTGGAAGATTCGGAACCTCGGCTCCTCCGGCATCGAAGAGACCCCCCTCGCTAGGTTTTCCCACTCCTTGATCAGGGTCTCTTCGCTGCCCTCCAAATCGGTGAGCCTCTTCCTGAGCCCATCCTTCTGACGGGCGAGTACGTTCTTCAGGGGCATCGCGACGAACTTCACCGGCCTGCCCATCACCCTCTGTAGGAGGGACCTCTCTTCGAGGGCCTTTAGGTTCCTGTAGACTTTCATCCTGTTAGAGTTGAATCTCCGGGCGATTATTCGGGCCGGCGTCGGCCCCATCGCCGAGAGGAATACGTAGATCTCCGCCTCCTCTTCGTTGAAGCCCAGATCTCTGAGCCTCTGAGCCAGCCTGTCGGCAGCAGCCATCGAAGTTTGTAATATGCTTGACTTTTTAAATTGTTCGTTCACATGTTACAATATATTTGCACGTTCATTTGTTACACACCCAAGATTATCCGCCCTCCGAGTTTCCCTTGATATCGTGTGGGGTATGAAGCGCCTCATAATTAAGAGCAAGGACCGGATGTGGCCCACAGTCATATGGCAGGGTAGCCAACTCGTCGTCTACTACCTAGGCGAGAACGAGGAGGACGTAAAGGTCAAGGAGACCCGCGGGATCGACTTCGAGGAGTTCTTCCTCCACTTAGACCAGGGAGGCTCCGTCTTTGTCACCCTCAAACCCCAATCCGTTGACAGTGAGCGAAAATACCCCCTGGAGGACCAGCACCAATCGATGGGCGGTATCCTCAGGAATGCATGATCAAGGTGTTATGAAAATGGAAGAAGTACAAGCACATATTTGTCCAAAGTGTCAGAGTTCACACATCATCAAGGATATGGAAGCCGGAGAGGAGGTCTGCTGCGAGTGCGGCCTCGTCCTCTCAAACGACATCGTCGACCACGGGGCCGAGTGGAGGGCCTTCGAGCTCTCCGAGTTCTCCCGTTCGAGGGCGGGCCAGGCGCTGACGCCCGCTCTGTGGGACGGTGGCCAGTCGACGAGCTTCAACTGCTTCAGGGACGGCACGGGAAAGCCGCTAGCGTTGAAGACCGCCGACAAGATGTACCGGTTGAAGAAGTACGACAACAGGTCGAAGGTCAACGACACGCAGACCCGCAACCTCAGCATAGCGATGGCGGAGCTGAGCAGATTGGCCACGACCATCCACCTCTCCGAGACGGCGAAGAACAACGCCGCCATCCTCTACCGTAAGGCGCTGAACCGCGACATGATAAGGGGCCGCTCCATCGATTCATTCGTCGCCGCGTGCGTCTACGCCACATGCCGAATGCACGCCATCCCTCGCCCACTCAAGACCATCGCGAAGGAGAGCCACAGGGACGTCGGCGACGTCGCCAGGACGTACAGGCTCCTCATCGTGGAGCTTGGGCTCAAGATGCCGCTGAACGAGTCGGAGAAGTTCGTCCCCGGCATCGCCTCCAGGCTGAACTTGAAGAGGGGGACGGAGCAGCAGGCTGTCGAGATACTCAGGGTAGCCAAGGCGAAGCAGGAGTTGACCGGCAAGGACCCCCGGGGGCTTGCGGCTGCCGCCCTCTACCTCGCCTGCCTCAGGAACAGGGAGAAGAGGACGCAGAAGGAGGTCGCCTCGGCGGCCGGGACGACCGAGGTCACCCTCAGAAACAGGGTGAAGGGCCTAGA
>JAUYEB010000296.1 GCA_030691555.1 Candidatus Bathyarchaeota archaeon | reverse complement strand
CCGCTGTAGACGCTCGCCTCGTTGTTCATGCTCTCCCTGACCTTCCCCGCCTTGTCGGGGTCGGCGTTGAAGGCCTGGTTGCTCCGCTTGAGGGTGTTGTAGCACATGGCGCAGAGGGCGACGACGCGCTTCTCGTCGACGATGCCGCTCTGCTGCGCCTCCTCGACGCGTAGCAGGTTGCGGAGTGGGGCGAGGTGGTGCATAACGTCGTCCTTTGCGAGGGCGTGGACGGTCCCGCAGCAGTTCCACCTGGGGAGCTCGACGAGGTTGATCCCCAGGGCCTTGGCCGATGCCTTGGTGCTTATGTCGAACTCCTTCGCCGTCGTCTTCAACGTGCAGCCCGGATAATATGCGATGTTCATAAGATCACGCCGTTAGCTTCCTCAAGCTGCTGATGATGGCGACCTGGGGCAGCTCCCTTAGCTGCTCGTCGCTCAGCTGGTCGAGGGTGACGTGGTCGTACTTCTTCCTGAGCACGAGCTGGCGGAGCGCCTCCATGACGTTGGCGATGTCGATGCCACGAGGGCACCGCACCTCGCAGTTGAAGCATGTCGTGCAGACCCAGATCGTCTTGGACTCCAGCGCCTCATCGAGGCCGAGCTGGACCATCCGGATGACCTTGCTCGGGAGGTAGTCCATCTCCTGCGTCATGGGGCAGCCCGAGCTACACGCCCCGCACTGGAAGCACAGCTCGACCTTCTCGCCGCTCAACTCCTTCACCCGGTCCCGGAAGACCTTGTTGGCGGGCGAGGGGTGGAGGACGAGCCCCTGTTTCTCCGAAGACATCTCACAAGCTTAGACGCTGTATATATTATACTTTTTCTCAGAGGCGCCTCGGGCCCGCCCCCGGTTAAAGCCGCTAAAACTGGGACCTTACTCACTTCGTATACCCGTATTTCGGGTTTTCGAACAGCATGTAGAAGTCCTCCGATGCCCATCCGTCGGTGGTCCTGTGCGCCGTGGCGATCAGACCGTACACTTCTCCTACGAAGGAGTACCCCCAGATGTACTTGGCTGGGCCCCCATCGACAGTAAAGTAGACGCGATCACCCTATAACCACTATCTCGTAGTGATGCCTCAACCCGTCGTTTTTGAGCAGGTCGACCTCCCTGATGACGTAGTCCTGCCCTGGGGGCGTGTGGATTGTGTACCCCTTCACGACCCCGTCGCTCACGCTCATCCTGATACCGAACTCGAACGTGTTGTATGGTTGGACCGAGGCGAAGACTGCGTACTCGTCGAGTCTATCCAAGCCACCCGACCCAACCATCTGCACATCGAACGCTAACCGCTCTATCACGTACTCGCTCTTGGTAATAACGTCAGAAACGGTCAGGGCACCATTGGGACTCGTGCGAGAAGGCATCTCAAGGATCCAACTGCACTCACCGGGGTCACGAAGTAGAGGCAGTGGGGCGATGTTAGAGTAGAAAGCGAAATCTGCGACGGGGAAAGCCAGTTGTTCATCTTGAATAGCCTCTTGAATGGGGACTTCAGCATTAGAAAACGAACCGCCTATTATTACAGTCACAATTAATATGAGAGAGGGGATGTAGAATTTGCTCGTCAGGGTCTTTATTCCCTTTTTTACTCTTACACCATCTTTATGATATGCTAACCCTATCTCCCCTGAAAAAGATATATTTCCTTTAAAAATCACTCAACGTCGATATATATTTTGTTGATTTTTAAACCATTAATTATATTAAGATGACCCCATTCCATCCCGCCTTGAGGGGCACGCCTCAGGTTTTAAATCACCGTCGGAGCCTCTTCATCTGAGTGATGAGGGGTTTGGAGTATCACCTTAAGACGCCCGTACCCGAGGCCGATATCAGGAAGCTGAAGGCCGGCGACGTGATCTACGTCTCCGGGACGGTGATCACCGCCAGGGACGAGGCACACAGCAAGGCGCTGGAGCTCCACGATAGGGGGGAGAGGCTCCCCGTCGACTTCAGGGGCGTCGGCGTCTTCCACTGCGGCCCCATAATGCGCAAGAAGGACAAGGGCTGGGAGGTGGTCGCCGCCGGGCCCACGACGAGCACGCGCATGGAGATATTCGAGGACAAGTTCATCGAGGCCTTCCACCCGGCGGTCATAATCGGGAAGGGCGGGATGGGCGAC
Organism: Candidatus Bathyarchaeota archaeon; assembly: GCA_030691555.1. Taxonomy (GTDB): domain Archaea; phylum Thermoproteota; class Bathyarchaeia; order TCS64; family TCS64; genus UBA8941. The sequence goes on along the minus strand of JAUYEB010000296.1, from coordinate 2,524 downwards.
CGAACCTCGAAGGCGTGCCAGAAGTTCGGATGCGTATACGCCGCATTCACCGGGGGCGCCGCGCTGCTAGGGGCTCAGGGCATCAAGAGGGTGAAGGACGTCTACTGGCTCGAGGAGCTCGGGATGCCGGAGTGCCTATGGGTATACGAGACCCAGGACTTCGGCCCTCTCATTGTGACGATAGACTCCCACGGCTCGAACCTAACGGCTGATGTGGGAAAGAAGGTGAACGCTAACAGGGATCGCCTCGTGGCGGAGATGAAGTGACATGCTGAGCAAAGTAATCGAGGACACGGCGGTCGAGCTCCTCAGGATATCCGCGACCGAGCTCCCCGTGGAGTACGTCAGGGAGATGGACAGGTTGATGAAGAAGACGAAGGGGGCGACGGGTAGGGCCCAGCTGAAGAGCATACTAGACAACGTCTCCATCGCCCGTAAGAACTCGTGGCCCATGTGCCAGGACACGGGCGTCGTCGCCTTCATGGTCAAGGTGGGGGACAAGTTCCCCCTCAGGTCTGAGCTGAAGGAAATATTCACGAAGGCCACGCGGCGGGCCACGGATGAGATACCCATCCGCCCCAACGCCGTCGACATGCTCAGGGGGAACACGAACGACAACACAGGCGCATTCGTGCCCATAATCAACTGGGAGCTCGTCCCCGGAAACGAGCTCGAGATAATAGCCATGCCGAAGGGCGGGGGGAGCAGCAACGTCGCCAACCACAGGATGCTCAAGCCCGGCCTCGGCATGAAGGGAGTCAAGCAGTTCGTCATCGAGGCCGTCGCGGCGGCCGGGTCCCAGGGGTGCCCACCCTACTTCGTCGGCGTCGGCATAGGAGGAAGCGAGGACCTCTGCATGCTCCTCGCCAAGAAGGCGCTTCTGAAACCCTTCAAGGTCAGGAACCCGGACCCAAAGCTTGCTGCCATCGAGGAGGAGCTCCTCGCTAAGGTGAACGAGCTCGGCATCGGCGCGATGGGTCTAGGGGAGGGACCGACCGCTCTGGACCTCCACATCGAGATGGCGGCCAGGCACCCAGCCTCCCTCCCAGTCGGCATCGTCATAGGCTGCTGGGCGCTCCGCCACGCAAAGGCCACTATCGGGCCTCGCGGCGGAGTAAAGATCGATAAGAGCGCTTAGCCTCCTTTTCTTAATATTTATTGGATTTACGCGGGAGATCGACCAAGTTTGATTGGTGACGAGGAGTACCCTTCGCGATCCACCGAAGGAACATCATACACCACGTAAAAAGGGGCAGCGTAACGTTTCTATAATGGCCGGATAAACCCACAGATGGTGGAACTTCATGGTCTATTGTACGAAGTGCGGAACCCAGAACCCGGACGATGCGGCGAACTGCTCCAAGTGTGGGGCGCCCCTCAACCCGGCACCCTACCACGAGTATAGGAGGTACAGGTATGAGGGGGGCGTCTTCTTCGGTAGACGCAGCCACATCTGGAGCATCATCGTGGGACTCTTCATAATAATGATAGGCGTCTCTAGCCTCCTAGGCTGGAACATCTGGAACATGATCTGGCCGCTGTTCCTCATCCTCATCGGGGGCATGATCGTCGTAAACGCCTTCATGAGAAGGTAGCGTCCCCTTCTCACATACGTTCCGTCAAAGCCTAGGAGCTATGGCTAAGAATGTCCCTTACCCGGTCGAGCTTAATCGCGAGTTCGGGGACGAAGCTCCTATACGCGGATATTTGCTCGCACATGCCGCAGATCGACCGGTAGGCTTCAGCGTTCTCCCTCTCCTTCACTAGTCTCTCAAGCCTCTCAAGTTGGCTGATCCCATCAGCGATCATCGGCCCGTACATCCTGTAGGGTTCAAGGAACTGCTTCGATTCCGCGATTAGCCTCAGGGCTTCCTCCGTACTCATTGGTATCACAATCCCTGTAGACGTTGACTAATGGGGCTTTCTCTTCGATGGGCACTTTCGTAGTGGTTTTAAGGTGGTCGGGGGTTGGTTGGTTAAATGACGAGCGAGAAGATGGGATTAAAGAGGTTCTCTGCCCTCTCCGAGGGGTGTGAACCTCTCTGGCTAATCCACATGGAGGCCGAGTATATCGGCTTCATGGTGAGTATCGAGTCCGAGATCAGGCTTCTCGAGCATATTCGGGGATGCCGGGCATGCAAGGACAAGCTCGACGACGTCGTCGCTGCCAATAGAGAACCCGCGGACGAACTCGAGGAAATCTTCGCCACCGATCTCCCCGATAGACTTGGACTTGAAGACTCCCATTCTGAGGATTGCCCCGTGAGATCCGATTATACAGCGCCAGATTCATTCATCGAGGCGCGTATAGCGTGGCGCCGCAGGAGACTCGATAAGCTGTTGCTAGACGCTGAGCTGGAGCTCGGTCACTTGAGCGGGAGAATAAAAGAGGAGAAGAACAGGGCTAATCCTTGAGTTCCACGACCACCCACGCCTCGACGGCGATCCAGCCGGGGTGGTGGAGGGGGAGCGAGGTCCTAGCCGGCTTGCCCTCGGGGTCACCGAATAGGTTCACCAACAGGTC
>JAUYEB010000248.1 GCA_030691555.1 Candidatus Bathyarchaeota archaeon | reverse complement strand
CCGAGGGCCTGTCCGTCGCCCCGCGGGTCCGAGCCGGCCGTCAGGGCGCCGGTCTTGGGGTTCCTGAGGATTATCTGCCCCTTCCCGAAGCTGACGCGGTTGGGGCCGGCTACCGGGATGACCTCGTGGCCCATCCTGGCTAGGGCGGCCATAGTCTCGACGGGTATCCCCTCCTCGAGGCTGACCTTCCCGCCGGCGGTGCCGTCGAGGATGCAGAACCTCGGCGAGTTGAGCGCCTCCTGCGGGTCCATGCCGTAGTCGACCATGTTCGTGACGACCTGCAGGTGCCCCTGGGGCTGCATGAACCCGCCCATGACGCCGAAGGGGCCGTGCAGCTCCCCGTTCTTCGTCATCATTCCGGGGATGATGGTGTGGTAGGGCCTCTTGCCGGGGGCTAGGACGTTGGGGTGGCTCTTGTCGAGGCTGAAGCCGGCGCCCCTGTTCTGGAGGGTGAATCCGCAGCCCCCGGGTATGAGGCCGGTGCCGAAGCCCGCGTAGTTGCTGTTTATGAAGCTGCACGCGTTGCCCCACCTGTCGACTGTGCAGAAGTAGACGGTGTCGCTGCCCGAGACGGGGGAGCCGTGGACCCTGTCCAGGGTCGCCTTGGAGGGGTTGATGTGTTGCCTTCTCTCTGCGGCGTAGTCCTTGGAGATCAGTTCCTTGATGGGTACGTGGGTGACGGAGGGGTCTGCGACGTACCAGCGGGTGTCTGCGAAGGCCGTCCGTATCGCCTCGATGAGGAGGTGTAGCCTCTGGGGGGAGTCGTGGTGGAGCTTGGAGAGGTCGTATCCCTCGACTATGTTGAGGGCGATGAGTGCGGTTATCCCCTGCCCGTTCGGCGGTATCTCCCAGATGTCGACGCCGCGGTAGTTGACGGTGATGGGCTCGTCGAATGTCGACTGGTGCCTCTTGAGGTCTTCGAGGGTCATGGTGCCCCCCTTGAGGTGGAGGAGCTCGACTATCGCCTCGGCGACGCGGCCCTCGTAGAAGCCGGCCTTGCCGTGCTCCACGACCTCGCGCATGCTGTGGGCGAGAGTCGGGTTCCTCATTATCTCGCCGGCGCCTGGCGCCCTGCCGTTTATGAGCATCTCGTCGCCGTAGGGACCCGACTTGAGGAGGTGGACGCCGTTCGCCCAGGCGCGGGCGGTGAGTGGTGAGACGGGGTACCCGCCCTCTGCCAGCTCGATGGCTGGGGCGAGGACGTCCTTCATGGTGAGCGTGCCGAAGTGTTCGATCGTGTCGACCCAGCCCGCGACGGCCCCGGGGACGGTGACGGTGTGGACGCCGTTCGTCGGCATCTTGGCGAAGCCCTCGGCGAGCAGCTTCTCGGGTGTGAGCCCGGCGGGGGCCCTGCCGCTGCCGTTCAGTCCGAGGACGCGCCCCTTCGAGGCGTCCCAGTAGAGGGCGAAGCAGTCACCGCCCATGCCCGTGCTGCAGGGCTCGGTGACGTTTAGGGCCGCGGCGACGGCGACTGCAGCGTCGGCGGCGTTGCCGCCCCCCTGGAGTATCCGCATCCCGGCCTCGCTGGCGAGGGGCTGGCTCGATGCGACGGCACCCCGGGTCCCGTAGACGGGGGAGCGCCGCGAGTTGAACCACATCGCCACCACCATGTACCCCTACAGGAATAAGGTTAATCCCCCAACTAACCACGGACGTTTTTTCAATATTCCAGCGTAGTAAGTTATTTATCTGCCAGTTTCTTCTGCAAATAAGGAGGTGGAAATGTGGGTAAAGGTAAGGGCGGCGGATATCCAAGCAAGAACCCGGGTAAACCCTCGGGTGGCGGACGTACAAACGATCCTCCGAAGAAGTGATTAAAGCCAAACCTTTTTTTCTCTTCCTTTTTTTCTTATTCTTCGATTGGATAAAATTAAATCTTGAAGTTTGAAAAAAAGTATCCACACTGAGGCATAGTGTGGAAGGTTTTATCGTCACATAGGATCAGAACAAGTGGATTGGGCCATGAGTCAGACGAGGCAGTTCAGGGCACCCCCGGTCATAAGCACGGGGCCGGGGGCGGCGACGGAGGCGGGCGCGTACGCCAAGCGGCTCGGGAAGAGGGCGCTGATAGTCACGGACTCGAACCTGAAGAAGATCGGTCTGCTCGCCGACGTCGAGGCATCACTCGACGCCGCCGGCGTCGCCTACGCTGTCTACGACAAGGTGGTTATGGAGCCTGTCGTCGAGTACGTCGACGATGGGCTGCGCGCCTTCGGGGAGGCGGGTGCGGACGTCGTCGTCGCGGTGGGCGGCGGGAGCCCCATCGATACGGGGAAGGCGATCGCCGCGATGGCGCGTAACCCGGGCAAGATCAGCGAGTACATGGGGGCGGGCAAACTCGGTAAGCCATCCGTGCCCCTCATCGCCGTGCCCACGACGGCGGGGACGGGCAGCGAGGTCACGCCCTTCACCATCATCACCGACCCCGCCACCGACGTCAAGATGCTCATTTCGAGCCCACACCTCATCCCCGCGGCGGCGCTCGTCGACCCGCTAATGACACTGAGGATGCCGAGGGGCATCACGGCGGCGACGGGGCTCGACGCCCTCACACACGCCATCGAGGCGTACGTCTCCGTCAGGGCACAGCCACTCACCGACACATTCGCCCTGCAGGCCATCCGCCTCATCTCCGCCAACCTGCGCCGGGCCTACTCGCAGCCTGATGACCTTGAGGCACGTAGCAATGTGCTCATGGGAGCGCTGCAGGCGGGGCTCGCCTTCGCGAACTCGTCCGTGGCGCTGGTTCACGGGATGGCGCGCCCCATCGGCGCCTACTTCCACGTCGCCCACGGCGTGTCAAACGCCGTCCTCCTCCCCACCGTCATAGAGTTCAGCGTCCCCGGCAACCCCCGGCGCTACGCGGACATAGCCGAGGCGATTGGCGAGGAGACGAAGGGGCTCACAGTAGACGAGGCGGCGAAGAAGACCGTAGAAGCAGTCAAGAGACTAAACGCGGACCTCCAGATACCGAGCCTCCGCGGCCTCGGCATCAACGTGACGAAGTTCGAGTCGGTCGTCTCCAAGATGGCGGCGGACGCCATAGCGAGCGGCAGCCCCGGCAACAACCCGCGCAAGGCATCCCCCGAGGAGATCGTCGCCCTCTACAGGAAGGCCCTCTAGGGGTCATTTCTTAAGCCCACGGCGCCCAACTCTCCAACGATGGGCCATGCCCGAGTGCGATCTGCTGATCAAGAACGCGAGGATCGTTGACGGAACAGGCGCCCCCGCCTTCGCGGGCGCCATCGCGGTGAAGGGTGAGAGGATACACGCCGTCGGCAGGGTCGAGGGCGACCTCAGCGTCGACGCCGCCGAGACAATCGACGCCGGCGGGCTCGTCGTCTCCCCCGGCTTCATAGACGCCCACGACCACGGCGACTGCAGCATACTCTACTACCCCAGGGCGGAGAGCTGGGTCCGCCAGGGCGTGACCACCTTCGTCGGCGGGAACTGCGGCACAAGCCCCGGCCCCTACGGGGACTACATGGACGCCGCCTACTTCCTCTACGACCTCTACTGGCACGTCGCCCCCGACATGTACTACGGGGAACACCTGCAGCCCATCGACAAGATAAACGAGCTCCACAGGGAGGCGTACGGCTGGGAGATCGACTGGAGGACCCTCGGCGGGTGGATGGGCCGCGTCGAGGCGAAGGGTGCATCCACGAACGTCGTCCCAATAGCTGGCCATGGCGACATCCGCAACCTCGTCATGGGTCGCGACTACCGCCGCAGGGCGACGAAGAAGGAGGTCTCCGCGATGCAGGAGCAGGTCGCCCGTGCCATGGAAGACGGCTGCAGGGGCCTCAGCGTCGGCAGGGACTACAACCCCGGCTACTGGGCGGATACATCGGAGCTGATCGCCTGCGCCGAGGTCGCGGCCAAGTACGGTGGCGTCTACACGAGCCACAGCCTCCGCACCGGGTTAAGGGAGGAGAGGCGCCCCGGCGACCCGCAGCCCGCCAAGACGAGCGGCGTGCTCGAGGCCATAGAGGTGGGCAGGAGAGCCAAGATACCCGTCGAGATAAGCCACCTCAGCCCCCTCTACGACGTCTGGCCCCCGGGCAACAAGGCCATGGCGGAGGCCTCCGCGAAGGCGACGCTGAAGATCATAGACGACGCCCGGGAGGAGGGGGTGGACGTCAACTTCGACCTCATCCCCAACACGACGGGCGGCATCTACGCGACCCCCTACCTCGCCTCGGCCCTCATGCCGTGGCTCAGGATAGCGGGGAGCCTAGACCAGCTCGGCAAGGCACTCGCCATGCCCGCCCTCAGGGAGGAGATCAAGGCCACCATCATCTCGGGGAAGTGGTACAACCTCAACCCCAACCTCACGCCCATGTGGGCGATGGGGCCGACGGTCGTCGAGTGCAGCGAGGAGAAGTACAGGGGGAAGACCATAGCCCAGATCACCAAGGAGTTGAAGGTGGACGAGCTGGACGCCCTCATGGAGGTCCTCAGGGCGGACCCCCACACCCGCGCCTCGATACAGGGAGGCGTCCCCGGCTTCATGATGCTCGTCAAGCACCCCGCCGCCATGATCGGCGTCGACACCTTCGGCGTCGACGACAAGTGGGAGATAAGGACCCCGCCGGGGATACTCCCCAACGAGAACACCTTCGGCGGCCACGCCAGGTACCTGCGCACCTGCGTCCGAGAGACCGACACCCTCACCCTGGAGGAGGCGATCCGGAAGATCACGAGCCTCCCCGCGGCGAAGTTCAGGCTCAGGGACCGCGGCGT
>JAUYEB010000198.1 GCA_030691555.1 Candidatus Bathyarchaeota archaeon | reverse complement strand
CGCCATACCCTTCCTAACAGTAATCTACGACAACCAGGGCTACGCCGCCATGAAGCACCACCCCCGCTACTACCCCGGCGGCCACGCCGTCAAGAGCGGCAGGATATACGGCGTCCCCTGCAGCCCCAAGCCCGACTACGCGAAGCTCTCCGAGTCCTTCGGCGGCCACGGTGAGGAGGTCACCGACCCGTCGGAAGTGAAGCCAGCACTACAGCGCGCCCTCAAGCAGATGAAGAAGGGCAGACACGCCCTACTCGACGTCATCCTGCCCGGGTGCTGAAATCAGAACCCATCTGCAGATTGAATGTTGGAGGGTAGTCTTAAAATTGATGAGGTTTAGATGTTAGTGAATGATCAATTCATGAGGATCGAAAAGTGGGACCGCTATAGGGTGCTCGGCTTCTCGCTGGGATTGGCTATACTCGGCTCCGTTTTCCTCCTCCCCTTCACGTACCGGGGCGCCCGCCCACTGACGCTCTACGAGGTCGCAGGTATCATCGCAGAATTTTGGCAGGAGATATCGCAGTCGGCCTCTCAAACGGTGGCTCTTAACTGCGTGCTGGGTGCGGCCTTCGTCCTACTCGTCTTCGCCGGTCTAGTGGGGGCCATCCCCCTGATATCGGGGTTGACCGGCGTCTCGACGATGGCCGTGACGAGTTCAGTGTTGTTCCTCACCTGGCCGCAGGCCGTGTTGGGGTCAGGATACTACGTCGTGTGGATCGCGTCCCTAGCCACACTATGCGTTGGAGTCTGGCGCAGGTATTCGTGAGCTATTCAATCAATCAACCGAATCTAATATCCGTGTTTCCTGAGAAATGACTCGATCTCCGTGATTCTTGTCGGGTTAAGGCTGACCGTCTTCCCCTTCTTCCGCGGCAACAGCAGTCCTTTCTTAATCATGTCATCAACGGCCTCCCTTACCTCGTCGCCATCCCGTAAGACTTGATTACCGATCCAGCTCACAAGCGAGTCGATCGGCAGATACTTCTCCCCCCAGCAGCGACGCCGTTTGAGCTTGTAGATGACCTCGGCCTCTATCTCGCCTCTGGACATCTTTACCGGCATCGATGCCACTAGAGTACCCTTTGTGGGGGGCATCCTTATAACCCCTAGCGTCGTGGGCTCAACCACATGAAGGCCCACCCCCTCTACTCAACGGAAAACGAGTCCGCCTTCCTACGGGTATTCGGCTCGACGCCCCAGCTTAGGATAATCGACTTCTTCCTCGACAACCCCCACTTCGACTTCACCCGGGAGGAGATCATGGGGGCGCTCGGCATGGCGAAGAGGACGCTGGCGCGCCACCTCCCCGCCCTCCGCGACTCCGGCCTCATAGAGGTCTCGCGCCGCATAGGAAGGGCGGAGCTTTACAGGCTCAACCCCGATTCCGCACTCGCGGCGAGGCTACGGGAGCTGGAGGAGGAGATCACAGCCAACCCCGCCTACGCCGAGGTCCCTCAGATACCGGCGGGTAAATCATGACACGCATAGACTCACCGAACTCCATGTTGTTACGCTCGATAACGCCCCCCCTTAAATACGGCAAAACACGCCGAAACCCCTCGATAATTCACGCCGACACGCAAACCCCGCCACCAAACAAACCACCCCCGCACACAACCAAGCAAATTCTCACACGATGTTGTTGCTAGCGATCAACGCGGAGAAACCCATCGAGGGACGAGTGGTGCTCCCGCCGGGATTTGAACCCGGGATCTCGGACTCGAGAGGCCCATATCCTTGACCGGACTAGACGACGGGAGCGCGCCAAATAGACTACCCCGACCCCAATAAAAACATTAACCCGACCCAAACACGCCGACAACAACCCAACCATACCCCACCAGAAGCCCCATCGAATCAAAGCCTAGCAACACCCTCCCCGAAGAAACGGCCCAATCCCGAGCCATACCCAGCTACGACACAAAGCCACCCCCCGGACTAAAAACCCGGCAAAGCTGAGAAGCAAATAAAGTTTCCCATCAGGATCGCCGCACGGAAGAGAAGGCGCGTTTTCCGCCTACGCTACACGAACAAGGACGAGAGGCTGGCCGCCCATCCTAGACGTCGTCCCTGAGCCTAAGGAGCTTTGCAATGTTTGCGCCCTCCCTCACCACGGGCTTGATGAGCCCCCTCGTCGACGTGAAGAGCGTCGTGACCCCCGGGCCGTGGCCCGCCGTTACGCAGTTGCTGTGGGTGACTATGCCCACCGTCACCGAGCCCCTCCTGTAGATGCGGCCGTAGCTGCTGTCCGCGTCCCTTATGGCGACGAGGTCCCCGAGCCTGATGTCCTCGAGCCCGCACTCCTTCACGGTCTCGCCGCAGAACATGGTTATGTCGTAGTCGCCGCTGCTCGTCTGGGTGCTGCCGAGACCCGACCCCATGATGGCCGCGGGTATCTCGTGCGTCACCTGCACCTCGAGCTTCCCCTGGGCTATCCTAGGGTTTATGGCGTCGAGGAACTCGGGGCTCAGGTTGTAGACCTTGACCTCGGGCAGGTCGGTGAGCTTCAGCCCCACGCCGCAGGCCCTGATCTGCACCCTGTCCTCTATGACGAGCCTCTCCATGACCTCCTGTGGGAAGTCGACCATGACGTGCTCTATCCCCCCGTGCTTGCCGACGACGACGCCCTTCTCCCCCTTGGCGTCCCCCTTCACGACGACCGCCTCGTTCCCTATGCAGGCGAGGACGTTCAGCGCGTTGCTCTGCCCCCTCGGGAAGCGCGTGTCTGAGACCCTGTTCTCGAGGCTCACACCCGGCTCGACGTGGTCGGCCATCCAGCCGCAGGCCGGGTCGCCGACCCTGATGTTGTAGGTGATCCCACCCACCCCCGGCAGGATCACCGGCTCCCCGTCCGCCGTTACCTTGTAGACGGCGTCGCTGATGATGGGGCTGACGACCTCCCCGATGACCGAGACCTTCACCAACTTGTCCCTGTTAGTCTTGAGCAAACCTGATCGGGGAAGAAGTGGGTTTGAAGCCTGTTAAAACTTGCTAGAAGAAGTTGTGGGACGCCTACTCGTCCATGTCGGGCATGCCGCCGGGTGGACCGCCACCGGGGCCGCCTGGGCCACCGCCGCTGCTCTGGGCCGCGACCACGTCGTCGATCCTCAGGATCATCCCAGTGACCTCGACGCACGACTTGACCGCCTGGAGCTTCACGACGAGGGGCTCCACGACGCCCTCCTTGAGCATGTTGGCGACCCCGCCCTCGAAGACGTTCACGCCCATGGCGGAGCCGTTCTTCTTCTCGTGCGCCGCCTTCATCGCCACCATCGTGTCGAGGGTGTCTAGGCCGGCGTTCTCCGCCAGCGTCCTCGGTATGACCTCGAGCGCGTCCGCGAAGGCCTCTATGGCGAGCTGCTCCCGCCCGCCTACCTGCCTCGCGTAGGTCCTGACCTCCTTGGCGACCTCCATCTCGACGGCGCCGCCGCCCGCAACCATCTTGGGCATCTCGGCGACGTCGCTGATGACGAAGAGCGCGTCGTTGAGCGCCCTCTCCGCCTCATCGAGCATGCGCTCGAGCCCCGCGCGGACGAATATGGCGACCGCCGCGGGCTCCTTGCACTCCTCGACGAAGATCATCTTGTCGTTGCCGACCTTCCTCTCCTCGACGAGGCCGCAGGTCCCGAGGTCGGTCTTCTTAAGGTCCTGCAGGTTGCTGACTATCTTGGCGCCCGTCGCCTTCGCCAGCTTCTCCATGTCGCTCTTCTTGACCCTGCGGGCCGTCAGTACTCCCGCCTTAGCGAGGAAGTGCTGGGCGACGTCGTCGATCCCCTTCTGGGTGAGGAGCACGTTAGCGCCGCTCGCGACGACCCTGTCGACCATCTTCCTCAGCATCTCGGCCTCCTGGTCGAGGAAGGCCTTGACGCCGCCGGGGGTCTTTATCCTGATCTCGGCGTCGATCTCGGTCTTCTCTATCTCGATGGCAGCGTCGATCAGGGCGATCTTTGCGCCCTTGACCTTCTTCGGCATGCCGTCGTGGACGACCTCCTTGTCCACGATTATGCCGCGGACCAGCTCGGTCTCCTCGAGGCTCTTGCCCTCCTTCTTCACTATCTGGACGTTCTCAACATCCGCGATGACCTTGCCGTCCCTCACCTCGACGATCTGCTTCACGGCGTCGATGACGATGCCCGACAGATGGTCGCGGGCGGCCGAGACGGCCTTGCTCCTGATGCTCGTGTTCGCGAGCTTCATCAGGGTCTCCCTGTCACCCATGTCGACGTCGATGGCGACCTTCTCCAGGGTCTCCAGCGCCTTCTCGGAGGCCTTCTGGTAACCAGCGATGATCACGGACGGGTGGATGTTCTGGTCGAGGAGCTCCCCCGCCTTCTTCAGAAGTTCACCCGCGAGGACGACGCTCGTCGTCGTGCCGTCGCCGACCTCCTTATCCTGGGTCTTCGCTATCTCGATTATCATCTTCGCGGCGGGGTGCTGGACGTCAATCTGGTCGAGCACCGTCGCGCCGTCACTCGTGATGGTGATGTCGCCCATGCTGTCGATGAGCATCTTGTCCATGCCCCTGGGCCCAAGCGTGGTCTTGAGGACCTCAGCGACTATCTGCGCCGCCATCATGTTGCTCTTCCGAGCCTCGGAGCCGCGGCTACGCTTCGTGTCCTCCTTGAGGATAATGACCGGTCTTCCTCCCATAGTGGTGTAAGCCAAGTTGAGAACCTCTGAATCCTAATTTTGCTGAAAGTAGCAAATGAGGTCAGCATATAAGTCTTTTCAAAACCGCCGAATACGGGAAAAAGGCTCGAAGAGAACACAGTTTTTAGCTAAAAAGGCATAGAGAGGGCTCGAATTTGGCCGTGAGGCTACTTCAAGTACGACGCCATGAGCTTCATGATCTTGCCCGGCGAGCGGGCGACGATCTTGGCGACCGTCCTCTTAGTGTTCACCCCGTTGGCGAGCGAGAGTATCTCCTCGTTCGTGATTATTGTGGAGAGGGTGTCGAGGTCCTCGTCGCTGAACCTGTCTAGCATCTCGACTATCCTCCGGCTGTCCCTTATCCTCTTCCCCCAGTACCTCTCGAAC
>JAUYEB010000038.1 GCA_030691555.1 Candidatus Bathyarchaeota archaeon | reverse complement strand
TACTGCTCATAACGATTTTTTTTCTGTTTCTCTAGCCGTGCGTAGAGGGTAGGGGGGAGGGGGGGTGTGTTCGTCGTCGCCGCGTTTCCGTCTATTTTCGACGATTTTCGGTTTTCGGTCTTTTTCTGAGGTGCTTCGGCGACGGAGGGCGGCGGATGCTCGTCGGGTCCGCTCGGGGCGTATGAGTGGCTTGTATGCACGTTTTTGTGCATAATCGACGGCGAAGTGGCTGTTATTTCGGCTCCTCTTGACGGGGGAGACCATCTTTCAGCTTGGCTCGGTTACCCTACTCTACCTTTTTTGGGGTAATGTTGATAGGCGGGGTGCACTCGTTTGCTGTCTTATTCGGGTCGAGTCTCTGATGCTGCCTGCCGCCGTCTTGTCCGTGGTCATATTCGTCGCCACGCTGTTTCTGATGATCAGGCAGCCCCGGGGGATCAACCTCGGGTTGGCGGCTGGAATCGGCGCGGCTGCCTCTCTTCCGCTGGGGACGGTGACAGTCGGCGACGCCGTGACGGCCTTCGGTAGCATCTGGAACGCCGCCCTCGCCTTCGTCGGAATCGTGACCCTCTCCGTGACGCTCGACGTGATGGGTTTCTTCAAGTGGGCCGCGTTGAGGGTGGCGAAGCTGGCGAAGGGGAGCGGTGTCAGGCTCTACTTCTACGTTGCGCTCCTCGCCGCCGCTGTTAGCATCCTCTTCGCAAACGACAGCGCCGTCCTCATACTAACTCCGCTGGTCCTTGAGATAGTGCAGCAGCTCAAGCTGGAGATGAAGGGTAAGATGGCGTACCTCTTCGCCGCGGGGCTCATCGCTGACACGGCCGCGATGCCCCTGATCACCAGCAACCCCGTCAACATCGTGAGCGCCGACTTCTTCGGCTACACGTTCATCGAGCACATGGTCTTCATGACGCCCGTCGCGGTGGTGACCATCGCCCTGAGCATGGTCGTGGTCTTCCTCTTCTTCCGCAAGGCGATTCCCCGGAGCTATGATCCGGCGCTCGTGGACGCCCTCATCGTGGACGGCGCGGTCATCCAGCCCCGGCAGCTCAAGGTCAGCTTCATCGCCTTGGTGGTGATAGACGTCCTCTACGTGGTGGCGAGCCTGAATGGGATACCCGTCGGGTTCGTCATCTTCGGGGGCGCCGTGTTCCTGCTCGGATTCTACGTCTTCACGATGAGCCATTCCCACATGCACGAGGAGGAGAAGCGCGGTGTAACCTTCATTTTGAGGCGGGTGAACTGGGACATCCTCGTCTTCATGGTCGGCATCCTGCTCGTGGTCCAGGGTTTGAAGCACGCCGGGGCGATACAGTTCTACGCCGACGCCTTCGCCTGGACCCTCACCCTGCCCTCGTTCCTCTCGACGCTCGTGCCCAGCCTGCTCGTGACGGTGAGCGCCAGCGCCATGAACAACTGGCCCATGACGATGCTCGGCCTCCTCAGCATCCAGCAGGCGGCGGTGAGCCACGCGTTGAACAGCGCTGGATCGACGGCGCTCATATTCGCCAACATAATAGGGAACAACCTCGGCCCCCACTTCTTCCCCATCGGCAGCCTAGCCATACTGATGTGGCTAAACACCATGAAGAGGAAGGGACTCAACATCCGCCTCATAGACTACCTTCGAGTCGGCTCAGTCCTATCCATCGTTGAGGTCTTCGCGGCGGCGGTCATCCTCTGGGTGGAGATAAACCTGCTCCACTGGACCCTAGCGTTTTCCTAGGATAGGTAAACGATAAACAAACGTAAAAAGACGTAGACCGGTTCCTCGGGTTGTTCTCCATAAAATTGGGAAGAAACTTTTGTAAAAAATTCTTTTCAAAAAGGGTTAAACCCCGTGAATGTGAGAATTAGCGAGTGTTAGCAGAATGTTAACCCCATCAAGGTTTAGGATCCTTGCGGTGATGGTCATCCTCGTAGTTGCGTCGCTGGTTGGAGGCGCCTATGTAGGATACCAGAGCGGCTACACGAACTCGCGCCTACAGTTGGATCCTGAACTGCAGAGGCAAATCAACATCAACGCAGACATCACAAGGGAGAACGAAGCCCTGAACCAGGCGCTATACAACGCCTCAAACATGAACGTGGTGAGGATAGGATACATAGCCTCAAGCCTAACTGATCTTGAGCTATCCAAGCCACTCATTGAGCAGATCATCCAACCCGACCTGAACGAATACGCCGGCAAACTCGGATACAACGTCACCTTCCAATTCGAAATCGTGAATGCCCTCAGCCAGAGTGGCGTCCACCTCCAGAAGCTACAGGAATTGAAGGGGATGGGGGTCGACCTCGTGATAAGCGGGGGCTGGTCCTCGATGCTTAGTGACGGCCTGCGTTATGCGAATGAATACGACATGCTCCTCGTGGGGACATCATCCACGAGCCCCTGGGGGCTGGCGACCCCGAATGATCGCCTCTTCCGGATGCTGCCACCAGAATCGGCGATTTCATCCTCCCTCGCGGGCATCATGTGGAGCTACGGCGTCAAGAGCGTCATCATATTACAGCGCGGCGACTCATGGGGCAACGGCTTCGTCGACGCCTTTGAGCCCGCGTGGATCGCCAAGGGCGGTGAACTGGCTGGCGACCCGATCAAGTACCTAGTAGACGAGACCGACTTCTCGGGCTACCTCGCGGCTGCAAACGTTCAGGCTCAAGCCACCAAGACGAAGTACCCGGAGGACGGCCGGGTCGCCATACTGCTCCTCGCCTTCGACGAGGATGAGACGATCGTCTCACAGATCAAGAACTACGCACCACTCTACGACTGCGTGATGTTCTGCGGGCGCAGCCACGTAGGCTCGAAGACGGATGTCTTCATCGGGAACCCTGACGCGATCCACCTCAAAGCCTTCAACCTCTCGCCCCAGCCGTTCGAGTCCTCTATCCTCGACGAGCTAAAGTCTAGGTACCCTGTTCGTGTGAATTACCTAGACGGTGAGGGCGCGTACCTCTACGACGCCGCGTGGGCGATAGCCGCCTCCGTGTTGGAGACGCGGTCAACGGACGCCTCCGTGGTCGCCGGCGTCTTCCCCGACGTGTGCGGTAGGTACTACGGCGCGAGCGGCTGGTGCAGGCTGGATAAGAATGGCGACAGGGCACCGCTGCCGTATGATGTTTGGTTCTACGGGCAGGACTCGTCGTATGCCAAGCCGCGGTCCCTCGTGGGGGTATACGTCCCAGACACCGACACGATGACTTGGAACATTGGCGAATTAGGCTCTATACCGAACGGGCCATAGTGATGAAGAGATGGCGGCGTCTGAAAAATGGGTTAGAAGTACCTCTTCGCCCTTAGGTACTCGGCGCTCTGTACCGCTCCGCCGCCCGCGCCCTTGTCTAGGTTGTCGCTCGTCACGACATAGGCGAGGCCGTTTTTGAAGACGGGGTCCTTCCTGAGCCGTCCGACGAGGGTGACGTCCCCGCCGTACTTCCTGTGGAGCTTCGGCTGGGGCATCTCCGGCTCGTCGAAGACGATTATCGTCTTCTCGGGCATCGAGGGGAGCTTGAGTTTCTGGGCCTCGCTCACGTAGCTCCTCATGGCCTCCTTCGCCTCGTCGGCGCTGCACGGCTTCTTCGTGTCGACGTAGACCGCCTCCGTATGCACGGTCTGTACGTGGACCCGGGTACAGGTGGCGCCGACGACGATGCCCGCGCCTTTGACGCCGTCCCCCGATAGCCTGCCGAGTATCTTGTTCGTCTCGCTCTCCACCTTCCCCTCCTCCCCCTCGATGTAGGGGATGACGTTCATCTCCATGCTCTTCCTGTAGGGTGAGTCGAGGCGCAGGCCCTTCTCCCCCGCCCCGCTGAGGGCCTGCTCGGAGACGACGTGGACCGCG
>JAUYEB010000281.1 GCA_030691555.1 Candidatus Bathyarchaeota archaeon | reverse complement strand
CGGCTTCAAGAAGCACGTCGCAAAGGTCGTCTTCAAGAGCCTCATGAGGGACTTCCCGGCCCAGACGAGGGAGGCCGTCGAGGAAGCCCTCAACGACAACTAGGCGAAGACCTAGCCACTTTTAACCCCGAAGCTTATTCTCCACAGATATGCGGATCACCGTCGACGTCAAGCCGGGTGCCCGAGAGGACAGCGTCGAGGAGACGGCTGATGGCCACTATCTGGTTTGTGTGAAGGCCCCGCCCAAGAAGGGCAAGGCGAATCAAGCCGTCCTCACTCTTGAAGAAGCATTTTGGCAAACAAGTCGCGTTGGTCTCTGGCGCAACGTCGACGATCAAGATAATCGATGTAATGGAGTAGCGCGGGTGGATCAAATGACTAAGATCACTGATAGGGTAAGGGCCGTTGAGGTCGCTAAGGCGGACGGCCTGAGCACGGAGGTCTACATCCTCGTATGCGATGGCGGGCTTATTCTCATAGACGTCGGGTTCACCTCGGAGTGTCTGAAGAATATAGGTGACGAACTGAAGAGGATTGGCAAGAAGTGGGACGACATCAAGCTGATCTTAATCACACACGCGCACGGCGACCACATCGAGAACCTCCAAAAGGTGTTGGAGTTGACGGGTAGACCGGAGGTGATGCTCGGGGACGGGGACGTGGATTCCTTAAAGGAGCAGACCGGCGTCGAGGCGGACATGGGACTCAGCCAGGGGGACATCATCGACGCATGCGGCGGGATAGAGATCGTCCACGTCCCGGGCCATTCCAAGGGAAACCTGTCGTTCTACCTCCGTGGCGAGAAGATGATGATAGTCGGTGACACCATATTCGGTGACGATGAGGGCAACCTGTACGCCCCGCAGAAAAAGTACAGCGAGGACGCCGAGATGGCCACCAGGGAGATCAGAAAACTCCTCGAATACGACTTCGACAAGCTACTCCTATCCCACGGTAAGAATATCCTGAATAACGCTAGAAGAAGGGTGGAGGAACTGGTTGGCGTCTAGCCGAGTGCGGCTATGACGTCCTTTACGACCTTGCCTGGTTCGAGGCCGAGCTTCTTCGCCTTCGTCGTCGCGGCCTTTATGGGGGCGTTGAGGACGTCCTCGAAGGTCTTGACACCGCTGACAATCGCGGCTGCTGAGCCGAACTTCTCGGCGGCCTCGAGGTTTAGGTAGCCGCACATGACGTATCCCTTGGCTCCCTTGATAAGGAGGAGTGGGGGGGCGTTTTCGGGTAGCGTCGACTTCATTGCGTGGAAGGTCTTGCCTCCGATCTCGATCTTTTCAATCTCGAACATGTTTTGTCGATAGATGAGGCTCGGAGTTTGGGATTTAACCCCTTCGGGCGTCGAGCATGCTTTGATTTCTAATTAAGGAAAAATAGTGGCTTCAATCAGTGCCGAGAAGTTGTCAATCGGTCTTTGATTTGAACATGGTGAACCCGCAGTTCCCGCACGTGTAGCGGTCGCCGTGGTCAGCCATGAAGTAGCCGCGTCCACACCTGTTGCAGAAGGGCCTCTTCCGTTCGAGTTTGCCGTCCTTGATCTCGTACTTCTTGTAGATCGAGTCGGCGCCCTTGGTCGGTTTCTTCTCAGCCGGCTTCTTCTCGGCGGGCTTCTTAGCGGGTGGTGGTGCTTGGGCCATTACTTCTTCTCCTCCTCAGGCGCTGCAGGGGCTGCCGCCGGCTTCTCCTCAGCCTTCGCGGCCTCCTTCCCCTTGTTGCGGGCGATTATGTACTTGGGCTCCACAGCTAGGGCAGTCGCCGCGTCGCTGTATACGTGGGCGACGCCGGTTGTTACCCTAGTCCCCGACTTTGTGTTTAATATGCGGACGTAGACGTTGTCTGGCTCGGTCCTCATCAGGACCGAGATCTCACGCCTCACGTCGGCTCTGCTCGGAGTGGAGGCCTCAACTATCTTGAAGGCTAACTCCTTCCTACCAACCACCTTGTTGATCCTGGTGGATGTCAGCTCCAGCTTCACTGTCATTTCATCTCCATTCGGTTGAGGAATTCCCGCGCCCAGTCCCGCCTCTCCTCGGACACGGTCACTACAACAAGCCCCTCGTGGGGCTGGCCGTAGGCTATCACCGACCCGATGGGCATCTCAGCCAACAGCGGGAGGACCAGGAGGTCCTCTTCACCTTCCACGACTACCGCCACCCTCCTTTTAAGCGTTACCGCGGCCCTCAACGCCAGCCAGGCCTCGGCGTTTATGGTCGCCGCTTCGTTCGGGACACAGACTTCCTTCAGGCCATGCTTGACGGGCTCCACGTCCATCCTCAGCGTCTTGTTGTCGACGACGACGATGTGGGGGGAGAGTCCCGCCGCGAGTACGTTGGCCGCTACGAAGTCGCCGACGACGGCGAATTGTGGAGGGGGATGGTCGCGAAGCTTCCTCTTCAGCCTCGCGACCGTGTCCGCGGGCTCCCCCCGGTATAGCTCCCCGAGGGGGGCCTTCAGCTCACCTCGCATGGATTCGGGTAGAAGCAGCGTCTTGATCGGGAGGGGGGCGGGGGTGGTTGGTTTAACGGATCTTGAGGGCGTACTGCCCCGCCTCTTTGATCTTCATCTTCTCGGCGAGCTGGCTCTTGGAAGCGTCGAGGATTATCACGAAGCCGAAGAAGTCCTCGCTCAGCTCCGAGCCCTTGCAGACCGGGCAGACGTTATCGCTGGTGACGACTTTGCAGACGCGACACGCTTTTTGCGGCATTACTTCTTCTTCTCCTCCTTGGGGGCCTCCATGGCCTTCACCTCGGCCTCGATCCAATCGAGCTTGCCGAGCATGGGCTGGCGGGCCGTGACACCGATCTTGCCGGAGCTCCTCCCCTTGGGGAAGCTCACGGCGACCAACCTCACCCTGAAGAGGTCTCCCCTCCCTATCGTGCGGCCGCTCTCCTTGCCTAGAAGGGTTCCCTGCCTCTCGTCGTAGCTGATGAAGTCATCCATCAGCTGGCTGACGTGGAGCAGCGCATCCACGGGGCCTATCCTGAGGAAGGTTCCGAAGTCCGCGACCTCAACAACCTCGCCCTCGACGATCTCCTGCAGCTGCGGGAAGAACGTCATGATGCTGAATGTGACCTGATGGTGGGTCCCACCGTCACCCGGGACGATGCGGCCTATGGGGTTGACCTCGACCTTTATGACGGAGATGACGTAGCCGAGGTCCTCGTCGACGAGCCCCTCGTACTTGCCGCGAAGCTCCTCGTAGGCCGCGGTGTCGAGGGGTTGGTCGAACTTCGACGGGCTGATCCTGATGGTGTCCTTAAGGGTGATTAGGTTGAACATCGCATCGCCTCAATTTAGCCGGGGTGCTTCATAAAAACGTTGTTGAAGCTCACAGTTCTATGAGCACCTCGAAGGACTCCTTGCTGATGATCTCCCCGAGGTCCTTCTTCCACTCGTCGCCGACCGCCACTAGGATATAGATGCCGGCGATGTCGGCGCGCTGGTTCCTGACGAGGTCGACGAGCGCCTTGATGGTCTCGCCGCTGCGGACGACGTCGTCTATGATGAGTATGCTGTCCTTCTTCTTCAGGGAGGCCTTGGGGACGTACATCGTCTTCCGCATGGCCGACCCCTTGGGGATGAACGATTCTTCGAGGAACTCGTTGATGCCGACCTCCCGGGTCTCCTTCGCCACGAGGAGGTCCACGTCGAGGAGGTTGGCGACGAGGGTGGAGCAGGGTATGCCGTCGACTGCGGCTGTGAGAATCTTGGTGACGCGGCGCCCCGCGAACTTCTCCATCGCGTAGTTCGCCATGATCTTGAGCCACGTGATCTCAGAGACGAGGGGAGTGTTGTCGAAGTATCCCTCCTCGTCGAAGTTGATCCTCTTCTTCAGCTCGGCCTTGATGTCGGTTATCTCCATGAGCTTCTCGTAGAGGCCCTGGGCCCGATTATAGCTCGGTAGGACGTGCCCCCTCATGTACCTGCTGAGTATGGGCGGGCTGAGGCCGAGGAAGTCACTGAGCTCCTGGTAGGTGTGGCTCTCGCTGGCGACTTTCAGCAGGTCCGTGATCATCATGCGGTACTTTAGTTCCCTAACCCTCGTTTCAGCCATTTTTCATCCCCCTCTGCAAAGCGGAGCGGGCCTGAGGGGATTTGAACCCCTGACCAACGGCTCTCTTCGACCCTAAGGTCCTAAAAGGCCGACGCTCTTCCTTGCTGAGCTACAGGCCCACGGCCCTAAGCGTTTAGCCAATAGGACAAACAACGTATTTAACTGTTGTTGGGTTTGCTTTAATTGTTTAAGAATAATGCTTCTTTCTGTTAAGTTTGCTCGCATGGGTAAAAGGCCGTGACCGGGGTTGTTCTCGACATACTTATTAGATCGGGAGGGTCTTCCACTCTGGTAATCGCGCGGCCGTGGTCCAGCCTGGTAAGACTCCAGCCCCCCATGACCCTTCTCGGGGAGAGTTGGTAACCCGGGTCCAAATCCCGGCGGCCGCACCACCTACTCTGACCTCAGGGCCTCGACCGGGTTGAGGTTAGCCGCCCTCCACGCCGGGTATATGCCCGAGAGTGTCGCGGTCAAGACCGCGAAGCCGACCACCATCAGCCCGATCGTGAGGGAGGGCACGGACGATATGCCGACCACCGAACCGATCACGCCGCTGAGTGAGAAGCCGAGCAGCACCCCCATCACCCCCCCTATCAGCCCAGTGAAGACGGCCTCCGAGATGAACATCATCAGGACGTTTCTGCTCCTCGCGCCTATCGCCTTCAGGACGCCTATCTCCCTAGTCCTCTCCATCACGCTGATGGTCATCGTGTTGATTATGCCGATGCCGGCGACGACGAGGCTTATCGCGGCGATGCCGCCGAGGACGGCCTGGATGGAGCCTATCACCTGGTTCATGACACCCTTCGCCGACTCGTAGGTGACCGCGCTGTAGCCCTTGCCCATCTTCGCCTTTATGGCGGCCGCAGTCGACGCCACGTTATCGACGGAGTCCGCCTGCGCCATTATGTAGGAGAACTCGTTCCCGGTCTCGAAGAACTGCTGCGCGTCCCTCACCGACATGGCGAGGGAGTCGTCGAGGTTCACGCCGAAGCTAGCCCCCGTCTTCTCCAGCACGCCCACCACGCGGACGGTCATGCTCTTCGTCTCGTCGCCGACGCGTGCCTCGAGGCTTATCCTGTCACCGACGCCGAGGACGGGCTTGTCCTCGCTCTGCGGCCAGGCGACGTTGGCGCCTATTATGACGACCCCGCTGTCGCTCCTGACGAGCGACCTGCCGTCGGTTATCTTGGCGTTCTGGTTTATCTTCTGGAAGTCCTCGGTTATGCCGTAGATCTGCCCCCTGTAGACCTCGCCCCTGACGGTGTACTGGGCCGCCTTGTTCGCGATGATGGGTGTCGCCAGGGCCACGTGGGCCACCTTGGAGACCGTGGCCAGGTCCTTGTACGTCAGGGTCCCCATGGAGACGGCGCCGCCGGAGAAGCCCCCGGGGATGACCATTATGTTCTGCGGGCCGAATATCTGGAGCTGCCCGCTTATGTTGTCGCTGAGGCCCTGAGTAATCGAGACGAGGCCCGTGACGGCGGCGCACCCGATGAGTATGCCGATGAGGTTGAGGGCGAAGCGGAACTTGCGCGACTTCACCCCGTCCCATGCGGCGCCAACGATGTCCCCGAACTTCAAGTGGTCCCACCTACTGCAGGCCGAAGATCCGTTTCAGCCAGCCCCATATACCGCCGTCGCCGGCCTGCGTCGGCACGGTGGTGACCGGGTCCACTACGTTGAGCCTGACGCTAATGGTCTGGCTCTGAGGCGCGTTCCTGTTGTCGAGGTAGCTCACCTTGAGCTTCAGCGTGTTCGCCCCGTTGGCGGTGTCGTTCGCCACAGCGAACTTCAGGGTGAAGGGCACGGGGCTGTCCGGGTCGACGGCTCCGATGTACTCGGTGCTGCCTGACACGGAGACGATCGGGCCCTCCGGCTGCACCTCTATCTTTGTGAACTCGACGCGCCCGGTGCCGACTAGGAGCAGGTCGGCCTCAAACGTGGTCGTCTCGCCCTTCTCCGCGGTCACGGTGGCGTCCTGCATCAGCCCGAAGTCGACGATCTCCTCGACTGGGATGGTCACGACCTCCGTCGCCGTCCCCTGGGCGCCCTTCGAGTCGATGTACTTCACGGTGACCGTGATGGGTAGCTGCCCCGCCGGGGCCGCGCCGTCGAGGAGCAGGCCGAATCTGATGCTCGCGTCCTCCCCGGGCGCAAGGTCCCCGACGGCAGCGGTCGTGCCGCTGACTGGTGAGAGGAGGCCCCTCTGGTCCAGGGTCAGGGTCGCCCGCGCGTTGTAGACCGCGGCGCCCGAGCACGCTACCTTCAGTGTGATCTCGAACTGATCACCGGGGTGTACGGGGGCTTGGTTCAGGTTCGTGACCGTGATTATCGGGCTCTTCAGTATGATGGTTTCGAGCGGCAGGCTGGCGGATTGCCTGTACCTGTTGCCATCGACATCAGAGTAGTAGACGGATGCGGCGATCGAGTAGGCGCCGATCGGCGTGCTCTCGAGGGCCTTCACCTGTACGTCGAAGCTGGCGGACTCGCCCGCCCTTAGCTCCGAGACGTTGAAGTTGAGCTGGTTCTCAATCGAGAGCAGCGGCGAGGAGGAGGCAACGGTGAGGTCTACGTTCACAAGATCCGAGTCGGCTATGTTCTCCACCTTCACCCCGACCGTACTCTTCTCGCCCGCGTTTATCGTCGAGGGGGAGACCGTCAGCTTGACCATGGGCAGGAAGGCGTTCGTGACTACCACGGTGACGGGAACGGAGAGGGTTATCGACCGCCCCTGCCTCAGGTAGCTGCCCTGAAGCGTGAGAGTGTATGAGCCCATCACTAGGTTCTGGTCGACATACAGAGTCGCGTCGTAGGCAACACTCTTCTCGCTAACTATCTTGTTAAAGACCTTCTGGACGTTCTGGACGACGGATAGGCCGGGGGTGGCGCTCACCAGCTGGAAGTCGATCTCGGTGAGGTCGTAGCTGCCTGCGTTGAGTAGTTGTATGGTGACGTTGCTCCGCCTACCGGCGGATAGGTAGATGTTCTTCGTCGACACCTCGAGGTGGGATATATCCTCCGCGTAGGTGACTCCGATCTGGCCCGCTATCAAGCAGGCGAACAGTATGGGTATCAGGTACTTCTTTTTTCCATTCATACACATCACTTGAACCTTTTTTCTCCCGCTATCTCTCCGTCTCTTATCATGAGCAGCCTATCGGTGGCCTGAGCCACGTTAGGATCGTGAGTTATCAGGACGAAGGTCTTCCCCTGCTCCTGATTCAGGTGCCTCAGGAGAGTCATTATCTCCTGGCCCGTCTTCGAGTCTAGGTTGCCTGTGATCTCGTCGCACAGGAACAGTGGCGGATCGTTCGCCATCGCGCGCGCTATGGCGACGCGCTGCTGCTCACCGCCGCTTAGCTGGTTCGGCCTATGGTCGACCCTGTCGCCGAGCCCGACGGATTCGAGGAGCTTCTTCGCCCTCTCCCGCCTCTGCTTGTGTGGGACACCGCTTATCGTGAGGGGTAGCTCAACGTTACCGAGGGCGTCGGTCCTCTGGATGAGGTTGAACTGCTGGAAGATGAAGCCGATCTCCTTGTTTCTCAGGTCGGCGAGCTGGTTGTCGTTCAGGGTCGAGATGTCGGTCCCGTTTATGAGGACCTTGCCCGAGGAGGGGCGGTCGAGGGCGCCTATCATGTTCAGTAGGGTCGACTTGCCGCTCCCCGAGGGGCCCATTATCGCCATGAACTCGCCCTTCTCTATCTGGACGTTGACGTTGTTGAGGACCCTGAGGGGGCGCCCGCCCTGTAGGTACTCCTTCATGAGGTTCTTAGTCTCGATGACCAGCGTCATTTGGCTTCGTCCTCCAGTTGCTGTATCTTGGAGTCGAGCATTGCGATCCTTTTCGACATGTTTTGGCGTATTCCCCTCAGTAGTTGGAGCTTTGACTCTGCGTCGGCGCTTTCGTCGAGTAGGTTGAGGGCGCCGCCCATGAGGCCCATGTCCTCGTTGGCGAGGCCCGTTATCGATTTTAGCACGGTCTTCTTCAGCTCGGGGGACATCCACTTCATCAGCGCGGTCATGAGTCTTGCGCTGAACTTCATCGATGCTTCCTGGTGTTGGCCGAGCTGGTAGAGGAACCTGCGCCCCTCGTCTGTTATGTGGTAGAAGTCGATGCCGTCGTGGACCTGAGTCTCGACGAGCCCCCGCTTCTCTAGGCTCTTCAGCGCCGGGTAGAGTGTTCCCGTCTTGGGCTCCCAGACCCCCTCGAACGCCTCCTTGATCGACTTAAGCATCTCGTAGCCGTACTTGGGCGATGCTTCGAGCTGCACTAGGAGCAGGAACTGTAGTGGGCTCATCCTCGGCGGCATGGTGGGCATGTTGCTCCTGAGCGGCGTCAATAGGTTGACCTCTACCTAGTTGGTTTCTACGTAGAGACCGCGCGTGGTTTAAAAACGTTGCGAGGTTCCCCCGTCGGGGGCTTTTATACGCCGGTTTACCTTCTTCCTCAGGGGCAATGTCCATCCACATCATACCTGTAACGGGTCTACCGATAATCCAGAGGGGCGACGATCTGGCGCAGCTCGTCACAGCCGCTTCTAACAGGCAGGGGACGCCGTTGGCCGACGGCGACATCGTCGTGCTCTGCCACGTGATCGTCTCCAGGGCGGAGGGCAACGTCGTCGACCTTAGAGACGTAGAGCCATCGATCCCAGCGTTGAACTTCGCCGAATACACGGGGAAGGACCCGAGGATAGTCGAGGTCGTCCTACGCGAGGCGAGGGCGGTGCGGAGGATGGCCCCAGGGGTCCTCATCACCGAGACGAGGCAGGGGTTCGTCTGCGCCAACTCGGGTGTGGACAAGTCGAACGTCCCGGGTGAGGATGTAGTTGCCCCTCTGCCCGGGGACCCCGACGCATCGGCCAAGGCGATCAGGGGGAGGATCAAAGACCTAGCCAACAGGGAGGTAGCCGTGATAGTCTGCGACACCCACGGCCGAGCGCACAGGGACGGCGAGGTGAACGTGGCGGTCGGCTCGTCGGGTCTGAGCGTCATAAGGGACAGGAGGGGGGAGAGGGACCTCTTCGGTTACGAGCTGCACGTAAAGAGGACCGCTGTGGCGGATGAGCTGGCGGCCGCGGCTGAGCTCGTCATCGGTCAGGCGGACGAGGGGGTTCCCGCCGCCATCATCCGGGGCTATGGATACGGGAAGTCGGAGGAGTCTAAGGCGACCGAGCTCGTCCGCCCCCGCGAGAAGGACCTCTTCATCTAGTACGTTAGAAGCTGAGGACGGCGTCTGCCTCTAGGAGGAGGTCGTTAAGCGTCGCCGCCCCGACAACGACGGCGTTCTCTTCGAAGCTGCCTCGGGGAAGGCCGAAGAGCATGCAGCTCTGCTCGCAGACCATCATCTTGACCCCCGCCTTGACGGCCTGGTCCATGACCTCCTTAAGGGTCGGGAAGCCGCCCACCTTGATCTTCTCCGCCTCCCCCTTCTTGACTACGGTTATGCCCTTTACTAGGAAGTAGACGGTCGCGTCGATCCCCATGGCGGCCGCCGTCGCCCCGAGGATGAACGGGGCGTAGAGCCTCTCGGGGGTGTCGGTGCCGCTGGTCTGGACGTACAGGATCTTCTTCTTTGCCATGTCTAGCACTTGGGAGGGGTCGATTATATTGCTTTTCAGTCTCCCTTGAGGTTTGGGTCGGGGATGCTTATCTACTGGGTGCCGCGTTGATTATTGCGGGCGTCATGAAGGTTCTTGTGCTCTACGGCTCGGTCCCTAGCAGGAACAGCGAGGAGCTCGTCGAGGCCGCGAGGGGTCAGGGCCACGAGGTCGTCGCGGGGCAGACCGCCGAGGTCTCGAGCGAGGTCTCCGGGGGCGGGTCGAGGTTCTGGTTCAGGGACGTCGAGGTCACCGACTTCGACGTCTGCCTCCTTCGGAGCTTCGGCCCCGGCTCCTGCGAGCAGTCGACGCGTAGGATAAGCCTGCTGGAGCACATGGAGGTGGCTGGGATCCGGGTCGTTAATCCCTCCTACGCATTCAGGAGGGCGAGGGACAAGTACGCGACCCAGTACACACTCGAGGCGGCCGGGTTACCCGTGCCGACGACGTACACGACGGAGAGCATGGCGGACGCCTACCGCGCCTCGGAGCTCTACGGGGAGTTCATCTACAAGCCTATCCTGAGCAGCATGGGGAAGGGTAGCCTCAAGTTCACCGACCCGGACCTCGCCTACAACGCCTACAAGATGCTCGACAGGTTCAGCCAGCCCCTCATACTCCAGAAGTACGTCCCCAACCCGGGGAGGGACATAAGGGTCTTCGTGATAGGCGACAGGGTCGTGGGCTCTGCCTACAAGTATCGCCCCGAGGGGAAGTGGAAGACCAACGTCGCCCAAGGGGGAAAGATGGTCAAGGAAAAGGTGCCCGACGATATACTGGAGTTGGGAATTAAAGCATCCGAGGCGATGGGTCTTGACTACTCGGGGGTCGACGTCATCGAATCACCGGATGGGCCCGTTGTCCTCGAGGTCAACGGCTCCCCGGGTTGGCAGGCGCTAAACCTAGCCGCTAACATAAAGGTGGCCGATGAGATCGTTAAGCATGCGGTGAGTCTTGTACATGGGTGAGAGCCAGGCGAGGATCGCCATCAAGGTTAAGGTCGCCGAGTTTGGCGAGGCGACGGGCGAGCTCAACAGGCTCACGGCGCCCCTGACCGTCGGCGACATACTGAAGATACTCCCAATAAACGGCCGGACGATACCCGCTCAAGGGTGTGTCTCCATTCTCCTCGGCATGAAGAGGGGGGTGGAGAAGGGCGTCAGCCAGGTCGAGGCCGGGACGATTGCCTTCTGGCCGAGGACTGGGAGCCTCTGCATCTACCCCGAGGCGACGAAGACGTACAGCCCCGTGAACAGGATCGGGAAGATAACCAGTAATCTTGAGATGTTCAGGAGCCTGAAGAGCGGCTCCCGGATAATAATCGCGGCTGCCTAGTTAGCCTTCGCGAGGGTGTAGACCCTCAGGTTGTTCGTGTGGGCGACGAGCTTTATCGTCCCCTTCGTGTTAAGCTCCTCCAGAATCTTCTTGGCGACGCTGACCTTGAGGTTGAACTGGCTCGCGATGGCGGGGGGCGTGACTGCCTTCATCTTCTTCATCGCGTCGAGGAGCTCGGGGCTGTTGGCGTTGATGGCGTCGACGCTGCCGATGATCTTCTCCTTCTTCTTCTCCTCCTTCGGGGCCTCGGCGTCCTGGGTCTTCTCCATCTTCTTCAGGCTTTTCTTTCCGGGCATGTTGAATCACGGATTAAGCGAGGAGGGGAGTTGATAAAGGTGACGCCGGAGGGGGCTACTTCCTGCGGAGGCCGAGGAGGAGCTGGATTCCCCCGATCTCGTAGGAGCCCTTCTTCGCGTCTCCGGGGGGGGTGCCCTCCTGTAGGAGGTCGGAGAGGGTCTCCGCCTTGATGTATTCGGCCTCCTCCTGGAAGACCTCGGCTATCTCGGGGTCGCCGCGGTAGTAGGTCTCTATGTGGTCGTTTATGTCGAAGCCGGCCTCCTTGCGGAGGGACTGTATCCGGCGGACGACGTCACGCGCGAGCCCCTCGCTGCTCAGGGCCTCGTCGATTGTGGTGTTGACACCCACGAGCAGGCCGTCCTCCTCCATGATGGAGTAGCCCTCGATGGGCTTGGACTCTAGCTCGATCTCCTCGGGGAGCACCTCGACGCGTGCATCGTTCACGGTGAGGGTCGTCGGCTTCCCCGCCGCGATGGCCTCGGTCTGCGCCGGGGTCATGGCCCTGATGGCGTCGGCGACGGCCGTGAAGTCCTTGCCGTGCTTCCTGCCTAGCATCCGGGGGAGGGGCTTCGCCACGTGGCTCTGGAGTATGTCCCTCTCGTCGGTGACCTTGACCTCCTTGACGTTCAGCTCCTCGCGTATGAGGGGAACCACCTTGCGGAGGACCTTGAGCTGGTCCTTCCCGGCGACGATTATGGCCTCACTGAGTGGCTGGCGTAGCTTTATCTGGATCTTCGCCCTCGCGGCCCTGCGGAGGCTGCTGATGCTCATGGCTAGGTCCATCTCGGTCATCA
>JAUYEB010000264.1 GCA_030691555.1 Candidatus Bathyarchaeota archaeon | reverse complement strand
GACCTTCGGGGCGCACACCATAAAGGCCATGGACTCCGAGGGAGTCTACGCCACCGCGACGTTCACCGTATCCGAGAGGGTCACAGTAATAGAGACCCGTTCAACCACGTACATGCCTGGCGACACGCTCAGCTTCAACATCCACAGCACCGTGAAGTTCAAAACTGCATCAACCATAGTCATCAAGATCTATGATCCTGACGACTACCTGTTCTGGTCTGTAACCTGGACACCGGCACTGGATGCAGCAACAGACACATGGATCGTACCCTACTCAGCACAGGTTGTATCAGGATTCCATCTGACGTTGCCGAGCGACGCAAAGGCCGGACTATGGACATGGGATGCTACCTACTACGTCACGGACGTTGTGGCTAAGATAGTCAAGCCAGGCTCCTTCACAGTGGAGGCAGTCACCACGAGCGTGATCGACGAGAAGATCACTGCCCTCGAGCAGTCGGTCAGCCTCCTAGGAGTCCAGCTCCAGGCAGCCAAGACCGCCGCCGACGCCGCCAAGACCGCCGCCGACGCCGCCAAGACCGCCGCAACTCAGGCTAGCACAGACGCCAAGGCCGCAACGACAGCCGCGACCGCAGCAGGAACCGTCGCAACCGCCGCTAAGACCTCGGCAGACGCAGCGACAGTCGCTGCCACCTCCGCAGGTACCAAGGCAGACGCAGCGAAGACCGCAGCTGACGGCGCCAAGGCAGCCGCAGACAACGCCGCAGCCGCAGCAAACGGCCTCACGACGCTCGTCTACGCAGCAATCGGCGCCAGCCTCATAGCCGCACTAGCCGCAATCGTCGCCCTGATGCAGATCAGCAAGAAGATAGCCTAGAACTACACCATCCCCCTTTTTTTTAACGTTTATCGGTCTTCGGCATCGAAGTCCGTCGACCTCACTCCTTAGGTTGCCTTCGCATCTTGTACTACCCCCTACGCTCCAGCCTTTGTTTTGCCGAGAGCTTCGTCCAGCCCGTCGACGGGTAGAACTCCTAGAGGGGCTCGACCTGCCGAGCGGCGTAGGTCATCCTGAGGGCGTGGGCCCCCAGGTTGCTCACCATGCAGACGTCCCGCGTATAGACGAGGTTGGGGAGCGTCTCGGCTATGTGCGCGTGGTGTTCGTCGAGCTGGTCGGTGAGCATCAGGACCTCGATGCCCTCGTCTCGGAGGAGGTCCGTGAAGACGTCGTGCTCGCGCTGGAACTCCTTCCCGAGTTCCACGGCCCTGACTAGGGGTTCGCCCTTCGCAAGCTGGGCCGCCACGGCGGATGAGAGCACGCACCCTGTACCGTGCAACGTCCTGACATCGAGGCGTTCCCACTCAAGCATACGCCCTTCTCCCTCGACCAACAGGAAATCGATGGCTTTCCCTCCAGATAGGATATGCCCGCCTTTGATAAGAACCGCTTTGGCGCCCAGCGAGGCCAGGCGCTCGGCGGCCTTCTCAACGTCATCGATGCCCCCGATCTTGAGACCCGTTAATGCCTCCGCCTCGAACTTGTTCGGCGTGACGAGGGTGGCCCGGGGTATCAGCTCCTCCCTGAGGATTTTTAAAACCCCTTCCCCCATCAGCCTAGATCCAGTCGTCGCCTCCATCACGGGGTCGACGACGATGGGCACGTCGAGGCCACGCAGCTCGGAGGCCACGATCGTCGCTGCCTCAGCCGTCGGGAGCATCCCCGTCTTAACAGCGTCGACCCCGATGTCCTCGGTCACCGCCCGTATCTGCTGTCTTATGACCTCCGCCGGGACGGGGAAGATCACCCTGATCTCGGAGGTGTTCTGGGCGGTCACGGCAGTCACGGTCGATAGGCCGTGTACGGAGGGCGGCGAAGGTCTTGAGGTCCGCCTGGATGCCGGCGCCGCCCCCTGAGTCGGATCCAGCTATCGTCAGAACGCACGGTATCTTGGGCATCAGTGCTCCGCCTTCATGTACTCCTTGAGTATCTTGATGGCGCAGAACTCTCCGCACATGCTGCAGCCCTTGTCCGTCATCTCCCCCGGCGAGCGCTCCTCCTTCACCTTCCTAACCCTCGCCGGGTTGATCGAGAGGTCCATCTGCCTCTTCCAGTCTAGGTCCGCCCGCGCCTTCGACATGTCGTTGTCCCACACGATCGCCTTATCCCTCCTCCTGACGAGGTCGCCAGCGTGGGCCGCGATCCTGGAGACGATCACGCCCTCCCTCACGTCCTCCACGTCTGGGAGGCCTATGTGCTCGGTCGGCGTCACGTAGCAGAGGTAGTCGGCCCCGGCCATGGCGGCTACGGCTCCTCCTATGGCTCCGACGATGTGGTCGTAGCCTGGGGCTATGTCCGTGACCAACGGCCCGAGGACGTAGAAAGGCGCCCCCTTGCAGACCGCCTTCTCCAATTTGACGTTCGCGTCGATCTGGTCGATGGGTACGTGGCCAGGGCCCTCGACCATCACCTGCACCCCAGCGGCCCTAGCCCGGTCTACGAGTTCCCCGATCGTGATTAGCTCCTGGATCTGGGGGCCATCCGTGGCGTCCCGTATGCAGCCTGGGCGGAGCCCGTCACCGAGGCTCAGGGTCACGTCGTACTTCTTCGCAAGTTCGAGGAGGTAGTCGTAGTTCCCGTACAGCGGGTTCTCCTTATCGTTGTGCATTATCCAGGCGGCTAGGAAGGTGCCTCCCCTGCTCACGATGCCCGTCAGCCTCTTGCTCCTCTTCATCCTGTCCACGCTGACTCTGTTTATGCCGCAGTGGACGGTTACGAAGTCCACGCCGTCCTTCGCGTTCCTCTCGATGGCGTTGAAGAGGTCATCCTCGGTCATGTCGACTATGGCGCCCCTCTTCTCCTGTGCTATGATGGCCGCCTGGTAGATGGGGACGGTTCCGATGGGGAGAGGCGTCGCCTTCATGATCCTCCGCCTTATGGCGTCGATGTCGCCGCCGGTGCTCAGGTCCATCAGTGTGTCGGCGCCCGCCTCATGTGCGACCTTCGCCTTCAGCAGCTCCGTGTCGACGTCGCAGATGTCCCTCGACGTGCCTATGTTGGCGTTCACCTTGATCCTCAGACCCTCACCGATCCCCATGGCCGGTATCTCGTGGCTCAGGTTACGTGGGATCACTATCCTGCCCTCGGCTAGGCCACGCATGATGTACTCTGGTGAGAGGTCCTCCGCTCTGGCGACCTCCCTCATCTCATCCGTTACACTTCCTCTCTTCGCGTACTCCATCTGTGTAGTCATTTCAAGCACTCACTCCTTTCTCTAAACCTGATAGAATGGGGGAAAGACGGAGGGGTCGTAGCCTGATCACCCTGTCCATCCTTGAGGCGAGTTCCTCCATCAGCGTCCTCTCCCGCGAGGACAGCCCCGTCTCGTGGTCCGCCTTCAGCCTCTCCCCGTAGTATCCGTTGGCTACGACCGTCTCCGCTGCCTCGAAGACCCGCCACAGGCGGTTGATCTCCCCTCTCTGGAGGTAGATGGAGACGTCGTTGACGAATAGTATGCCGGTCGGTTTACGCATGAATTCGTCGAGGTTCTCCTCAACCATCCTCCTGTTGTGGTCTGCGTACTCGAATAGCTCGTCTGCGTCCCTCGCGGAGAGGCGCGGCGTCTTTATGTCCTTTGATTTCAGGTGCCTGACCTTAGGGTTAGTTGCGCCCTGAAGGGTTCCTCCCACCGGTATCCCCTTCAGGGTGGTGGCTTCAGGCGCCATGTCCAGCACCGTTATGCCTTGGAGACCCGTGCTGACGGCTTCCTCCAGCAGTTTCCCGGTCAGCCGCGTCTTGCCCGATCCGACCTCCCCCATGATGAGGGTTCGCCTTCCCAGGGCTTCTTTAATCGAAGTACCGGTCAATGCCTACCCTCCTCAGCGTCTTTAGGATGATGAACCCCAGGACGGCCCCCGGTATGCTGCTCGCGGCGAAGGCCGTCCAGAAGTATATCAGGGTCATGGTATTCCCGATGTACGGCGCCACGACCAGGGCGCTCAGCGTCGCGCCGATGGCGACCGTTCCTATAGGCTCGAGGAGCGCCGAATAGTCTGTCTTCTTCACGTACCTGTATGTGAGCCCTACGACTAGGCCGCCGAATACTCCGCCGGGGTAGGCGAACACGGTCCCCATGCCCGCGGAGATCCTGATCGTGCCCGTCGCGATGGCTATGAATACGGCGTACCAGGGGCCCAGCAGCACGCCCGCCAGGGCGTTCACCATGTGCTGAGCCGGGAAGCACTTCGTGTCCCCGGCGGGAAAATAGATCGGGCTCAGCACAACGGCGAGGCCGACGAGCGTCGCTGCGAGGGCAACTCTCCGTGTCGATGCCCTGACCGTCCTCGATTGGGCGGTCTTCGTCTCAAGGGCTTTAGAAACGTTGAGGTCTTCGGGTGAAAAACCTTTTACAGACTCGTTTGCTCTCATCTTCTCCCTCCGCCGGTATTACCCGGATCAGGTTCAAAGGGTCGACGCGCCGCGTCCTCTCAGCCGAGCCTGAGCCCAGCTCCCCTCGACGAGAGGGATTGATGTCGTTGCTTATAAGATTAAGGACTCGAGGTTCTGTCAAGTCTTCGATTGATCGACTTGGCTGAGGGCCATCGACTCGGCGCCCTGATCGGCACCCGCCTCCTCGGCGTGTACGTGGAACGGAGGCGGGAGTCGTCTAGTATAGGGCGGTCATACTTCTACAGGCGTCTCCGTTACGTGGACGCGTCGAGGAGGACCCCCGGCTTACGGCGGGGCCCCGTCGCCGACGCTACCGACACCCCCAACGGCATGAACAGCGGGGACGGTCTTCCTCCAGGCCAGATCCTCCTTCTTGACGATCTTGACGAATTCCACGCTGCAGCCAGCGCCTGTGCAGTAGAACCGCCCGCTGTCGAGCCGCCTCATGGGGCGCCCGCAGAGTGGGCACCTTGGCCTCGTCTCCCACGGCGCAGGGTTTCCCATACAAATTTTATGGGTAGCTACCTAAAAAAGAGTTGCGTGGACCCCTAAAACCTTAATTATACATTATTTAAAACGAGTATCTCTGTTGCACTCGTCGCTGTACCAGGGGTGGACGGCTAGGCTGAGCCTGATGCTGGGATGTCTCTTTGCGAGTCTCAGGGCGACGGCGGTTGAGGCCTCGTCGAGACCCATGGTTATCATGAGGGCGAGGCCAGCGTCCTCAGCCCTCTTCACGTCTCCGGGGCCCATGCCCCCGAGGTGGCAGTGAGATTCGGAGTACAAATCGATCGAGAAAGGATCGGGGCCGAGTGCTTATGAAGCTAGGGTCAGGCGGCCCATTCAGGGCAGTTGATGGAGCTCCACCGGCAGGGGGGCGTGCTCCACCCATGAACGGATCATGGCGGTGAAGAGATCAGGCTTCTCCATGCCCCAGTTGTGACCGGCGCCGGGGGCGACGACGCATGGCACCCCGGGATGCTCCCCGCGTATCATGCGCGCCGACTTCTTGATCAGCCCGGGCTCCTTCTCGCCGCAGGCCACGAGGAGCCCGGACGCATCGGCTATGGGTGGGAGGGGGTAAGTCATGCTTTCAACCACCACCTGCGTATAGAAGTCGGGCGTCATGAGCCTCGTGTCGCCCCTGAAGTCGGCCTCGTACTCGGGCGGGATTTTCAGTTGATTCATGTTGGCGTGGATCATGTAGCCGGTGTTCTGGAGGGGGCCGTAGAGGATCATCACGAGCTTCAGTAGGGGGGCGAGGAGCCGTATACTGCCGCTCGGCGACGTGTTGGTCCCGCTGACGATCATGCGGTCCACGAGTTCCGGGTGCGTGCTCAGGAGCTGCAGGGCGGTCTGACCACCCATGGAGAGGCCGACGACGTGAGCCCGACCCGTGGGGACCCTGTCTTTGATTAGTTCGGCGACCTCCTCGGCCGCGGCGCTTATACTGATGGGACCGTTGGTGGGGCTCTGCCCGTGCCCGGGGAGGTCAGGGACTATGCAGCGGTAGTCGGGGAGCCTCTTGACCTGTGGCAACCACGACCAGCCGCTCATGCCGCCGCCGGGGAGGAAGACGATCACGGGGGCGTCCGAGGGTCCCGAATCCGTGTAGTGTAGCATGGTGGCGCCTTCTGCTGAGCGTCATGTGTACGCCACGGTATAGGGTTGCCGATCAGGTCCACCGTTTCTCATTGAGAAAAGTTCACTGGGAACCGGCGGACTTTGCCGCTTCCTCTTTGAGCTTCCACTTGGTGTATTCGACGAGGCCGATGATGTTAGGGATGGCGGTCCTGCGCCTGCTGTCGTCCTCGTCGAGGCTGAGGCGGAGTATCGGGTCCTGCTCCTTCAGCATCTCCCATACGCCGCTGAGGTCGAGCCCCTCCCTGACGCCCTTCTCCACCGTCTCGGCCCACGTCTCCAGCTCTCCCTTGTAGAAGCCGAGCTTCTTCACGGCGTCGTAGGAGAAGCCGAAGTGACCGTAGCAGACTATCTCGGGGCGTAGGGCGATGAGCCTGTCGAGCGTCTCGATGGCCCGGTCGGGGTTGAACGGCGGCGGAGTGATGGGGAAGATGTTCCCGCTCCTCCTGCTGTAGCTCCCCCCACAGTCGCCGAGTATTATGATCCTGTAGTCGGGCTCCCAGAAGCTCTGCCCGTGGCTCGCGTGCCCAGGCGTCCAGAGCACCTTGAGCGTCGCGCCCTGCAGGTCGAGGACCTCCCCGTTCCTCGACTCCTGTATCTTCATGGGGTTCAAGCCGCGGACCTCGCCGTACTTGTCGAAGGCGGGGCCGAAGAACTGCTTCGCCGATGCGGCGAGGCGGCTAGGGTCCACGAGGTGCTCCACGGCCTTGGGGTGGGCGTAGACGTCGGCCTCGGGGTGGGCCTCGATCATCTTCCACGCCCCGCCCCCGTGGTCGAGGTGGATGTGCGTGAGCCCGACGTAGCGGAGCTGCCTTATGCCGAGCTCCCTCAGCCCCTCAAGGGCGCCGGGGACCTGGGTAGTCGGCCCTGGGTCGATGAGCATGGGCTCCCCACCCTTGACGACGTAGGTGCCGAGGACGCCCTGCGAGCCGTGGTAGGGGGAGTCGACTAGGTAGACGGGCCCGAGTATCTGCTGGGAGAGCATGCTTCATCCGACCCTCGCCGGGTTTTTAATCCCTTCGAGGGGACCAGGCGAAGGAGCCGAGGATGGCGCTCAGGACGATCGATGCGCCGATGATGATGACGAAGCCCGGCAGTAGGCCGGACGCGCCGATGAGGCCCTGCCCGTAGCCCCTGATCAGGTAGGCGATGGCGAAGTTCCCCAGGGCGCCGACGATGTTGCCCAGCCCCCTCGATATCCTCCCGGAGATCATGCGCAGCCCGCCCTCGGCGAGACCCCAGCCGCCCATGATGATGAAGAAGAGGAATATGGGCTCGACGAGTATCACTGGGAGGTAGGTCGGCCCGTTGACCCACGTCCTGAACCACGCCACGAGCTCCGTGCCGACCCAGGGGTACTGCAGGTACACCCACGCCACGGCTATGAGGAAGACGCCGAACCCGACGCCGTCCAGGTAGTCGGGGCCCCGCGTTGCGCGCTCGACCCTCGCCGCGTACCTGCCCCTCCACCTCCCTTCGGAGGGGCCCACCGGTTCACCCATCTTGTGGCCGCACCTGTCGCAGAAGGCGGCGTCGTCTTGAAGCTCCTTACCGCACTGGGGGCAGTAAATCATGCACATCACTATGAAGCGTGAAAGTGGACGGGGATATAAGGGTAAAGGAAGGGCCAACAGATTTTAACCCGGTCACGCTACTAAAGCTGGACCGGGGATGAAGGTAGCAGTCACGGGCGGAGCCGGCTACATCGGGTCGACACTCATCAAGAACCTCCTGGCGGCCGGCCACGAGGTCGCCTCCATAGACGACCTCAGCGCCGGCGACTACTCGTACCTGAGGGAGCTGGGCGTGAAGAAGGCCAAGCTCCTCGAGGGGGACATCAGGGAACCCGCCGCACTCGATAAAGTATTCAAGGGGGCGGACGCCGTCGCCCACCTAGCCGCCATCCCGGGCCTAGTAAGGTGCAACGAGGAACCCGAGGAGGCCATCTCCGTGAACATATACGGCACCCACCGCGTCCTCGAGGCGGCGAAGAAGAGGGGCGTGGACAGGGTCGTCTTCTGCAGCAGCGCCGCCGTATACGGCGTCCCCCTCAAGATGCCGGTCTCCGAGGACCACCGGCTCCGCCCCCTCAACCTCTACGGGGTAACAAAGCTCACCGGCGAGAAGCAGATGGAGGTCGCCAACGACAACGACGGCGTCGAGACCGTCAGCCTGCGCTTCGGGAACGTCTACGGCGTCGGCCTATACAGCCACTGGTCGACGGTGATACCAAAGTTCGTCAAGCTCGGGCTCGCGGGGAAGCCCCTCACCGTCTACGGCGACGGGGCGAGCAGCAGGGACTTCGTACACGTCGAGGACATCACACAGGCACTCATGCTCGCCCTGACCGTCAAGGGCGCCAGTGGGGAGGCCTTCAACGTCGGCAGCGAGCCGACCACCATCGGGGACATAGCCCGAATAGTCTCCGAGGAGATAGAGAGGGCGGCGGGCAAACACGTGGAGACGACGCACCTCCCACCCCGCCCCGGGGAGACCAAGGAGTTCAGCTACAACCTCGCCAAGATCAAGAAGAGGCTCGGCTTCAAGCCAAGCTGGACCGTCAGGAGGGGCGTGAAACAGCTCATCGAGTTCGCCCTCGAGACCGCCGGTTAAGCGACACCGGGCCGCCATAATTGGTCGATATCCGCGTCGACCGCTTCACGTATTTATTAACGAATTTTCCCAACCCAACAATTGGGTGAAAACTTGGAATCAGGAGAGAAGGCGAAGAAGATCGAGGGCATAATCACGGCCCTCTCAGAGAGCATGCCGAAGCTCATCGGCAAGGTGATCGACGAGTTCTACTCCCCCGAGCAGGCGGGGAAGATAGGGAAGGGCCTGGCCGAGTACTACAAGGCCCTCCGCGACGGCGGGATACCCGAGGGGTGCGCCGTCCAGATGGTACAGGACTACGCCTCTAATCTGTCGCTCAAGGGGATGGGGCACGTCTGCAGGCACATGAATCCATGGAAGATGAGGATGATGATGGGCCCCGGGATGAGGGGCGGTTGGGGCATGCGCCACCGGAAGGAGGGAGAGGAGGAGGAGGAACCCGAAGAGGAAGAGACCACCGTCTAGGGCGTAGGATATACCCTTTTTCAACCAATCGATAAAATATGCATAGAAACAAACAGAATTTCCAATAAATTTAGCTATAATTCCCGTGGTTCTAGTCGACGACGACCATCGTCAGAGTCGACCTGACGTGGTTGAGCCGCCTGATCTTGCTAGTTATTATGTCCTTGATCTCCTGCATGGAGGAGGCCTCGAGGCGTACGACGAAGTCGTAGACGCCGTAGACGCCGTAGACCTCCTTGACCTCGGGTATCTCCCTCAGTGCCTTGCTCACGTCTGTCCCCTCGCCGAGGTCGGTGTTGATCAGAACAAAGGCTACGCTCATAACTTCACCGGGTAATTCTTCGCCTGAAAATCATATAACCCTTTCTAGGAATACCAACCCCGGGCGATTATTCTATATACCTCACTTTACTCTAAAGGGAACCCCTCTTCTTCGTCTTTTGTCGAGTTAGTTTTCGTCGCAAGTCTTAATCCACCCGGTGTGAAGGGATTTTCGAGGCGTGAGGTTTGGGGCTGAACAGGGGCGTCTCCGTCGTCGGGGCGGGCATGACGAGGTTCCACAACCGGCTCCACGCCGACAAAACGGGGAGGGAGCTCTTCGTCGAGGCCGCCATCGAGGCCGCGGGCTCCGTAGACAAGGGCTTCAGGTTCAGGGATGCCGGGGCCCTATTCGTCGGGAACTTCGCCGGCGACGTCTTCGAGGGGCAGGGCCACACCGCCGCCGTGATGGCGGACTGGCTGGGGATCAACCCCGTCCCCGCGTACAGGATCGAGGACGCCTGCGCCAGCTCGGGGGCGGCGCTGAACCTCGGCGTGATCACTATAGCGTCGGGGATGGCCGACGTGGTGCTCGTGGGGGGAGTCGAGAAGATGAGCCGCCTCACCACGGAGCAGGTGACCGACGCACTCGCCCTCGCCGCCGACTCCTCCTACGAGACCTCCGTCGGCTTCACCTTCCCATCGATATACGCGGCCATCGCCTCCGCCTACTTCAAGAAGCACGGCGCCGCCTGGGAGCAGCTCGCCGCGGTCACCATAAAGAACCACAGGAACGGCGCCCTGAACCCGAAGGCCCAGTTCCAGTCGGACATACTCACCACGGCGCGGAAGATCGGCGAGAGGGACGGCAGGGTCTTCAAGGACGAGATGGAGTTCCTCCGATCCGACCTCAACCCGGTCATCGCCTCGCCCCTGAGGCTGTTCGACTGCTGCCCAGTCTCCGACGGCGCCTCCGCCGTAATACTCGCCGCCGACGAGGTGGCATGGAGCTACACCGACACCCCCGTAAAGATAGCGGGCATAGGTCAAGCATCGGATACGATCGCCCTGCACAGCCGCCCCGACTTCACAACCCTCAGGGCCGCCGTGAAGGCCTCAGAGGACGCCTACAGGATGGCGGGGGCGACCCCCAGGGACATAGACGTCGCCGACGTCCACGACTGCTTCACCATAGCGGAGGTCATCGCCACCGAGGACCTGGGCTTCTTCCCCAAGGGGGAGGGCGGGAAGGCGGCCGAGGAGGGGCTCACGGCGCTCAACGGCTCACTGCCCATCAACCCCGACGGCGGCCTCAAGGCGAAGGGCCACCCCGTCGGCGCCACGGGCGTCGCCATGGCCTACGAGATGTTCAAGCAGGTGCGGGGCCAGGCCGACAGGCACCAGGTGCAGGGGGCCGAGGTGGGCCTCATCCACAACGTGGGCGCCGCCGGCGCAAGCGTCGCCGTGCAGATATACAGGAGAGGATAACATTGAGCGTGTATCGCGCGCGGTAAATCATATCTTCTCAGGATTGCCTCACGGGCTTCCACATATCCCAACAACAAAGAGACAGAAAACCCCACTTTACATCCACACCGACCCATAAAAACCAAAATACTCAAAGAAGGCGAAAAATACGATTCGCGCGCTAGAGGAAAGAGATTGTTCTACCTTCCAGAACGCGGTTTGGTTCTGCTTAATGAAGTAAATACGATTCGCGCGCTAGAGGAAAGAGATTGTTCTACTCTGTAGTTTTATATCAACGCGGCGTCCAAAATCTATCAGCCTCTGTGACCACACATGAAACCCCTAAACCTCATCATATTAACAGCCGTCACTCTACTGGTCTCAACCACGGTAGCGGGAGCATTACTACAACAACCCAACCGAGACGTGTTATACATACCCGAAAACTTGGAATACGTTCATATCAGTGGCGGGATAAGCTTCTTTGATTTTGTAACGAA
Source organism: Candidatus Bathyarchaeota archaeon (assembly GCA_030691555.1). Classification (GTDB taxonomy): domain Archaea; phylum Thermoproteota; class Bathyarchaeia; order TCS64; family TCS64; genus UBA8941. The sequence continues at coordinate 207 of JAUYEB010000264.1, read as the reverse complement.
TCAAACTATACCCGGGATCGTGTCAAATGATCACATAGACGTCTACACAACCTCCCGGTATCAGAGCTTCAAGTATAAAGCTGGAGAAAACGTATCCATCCCACTCTACCTAAAATTCATCTCAGACACCAAGAACTCCACAACCATCACCATCAACCCTCAGGACCCAATGACCTTGCGCTGCGAGGTCTCGCTAGGGCCTGGCAA
>JAUYEB010000231.1 GCA_030691555.1 Candidatus Bathyarchaeota archaeon | reverse complement strand
GGCGAAGACCGTCGCCGAGATAGTGAAGAGGAAGGTCCAGCCCTACGCGCTGGAGTACCTCCCGCAGCACGCCATACTCACCATCGAGAAGTACATAGAGCGGAAGCTCCCCGACGACACCCACCCCGCCTACCTGATGGTCGGCCTCGAGGCGAACAGCGAGGCGGAGCTCGACAGGATACTGGAGGAGGCGGGGACCGTCTGCATGGAGCTTGGCGCCGTCGACGCCTTCTTGGCTGAGACGGCGGAGCAGCAGAGGAGCATCTGGGAGGCGCGTAAGAAGCTGTTCGACGCCTACCTCGCCCTCTACGAACTGGACGAGGCGGACGTATGTGTCCCACGCGCCGCGGTCCCAGCCTTCGTCGAGGAGTGCGAGCGCGTAGCAAAGCGCCGTGGCGTGATTATAGCCGCTGTCGGCCACGCCGGGGACGGCAACATCCACTGCAACATACTCAGGCAGGGGCAGAGCGACGAGGAGTGGCCCGTCGTCCTCGAGGCGACGATCGGTGAGCTCATCGACATCAGCCTCGCCATGGGAGGCACCGTCAGCGGCGAGCACGGCCTCGGCTACACCAAGCGCCACTACCTGGAGAGGCGCGTCGGCAGGACGCAGGTCGAGATAATGAAGGCCATAAAGCGGGCCTTCGACCCGAGGAACATACTCAACCCCGACAAGATCTGGGACTAAGCCCGAGGCTACGCGGGTGGCGGCTGGGCGGTCTCCGCCCTCTTGCCCGCGAACCAGTCGACGATGTTCGGCCTCGTTAAATAGTAGATGATCGCCGCGTCTAGCACTATACTGATTATGCCCGTCGGCAGCGTCGTCAGGCCCTCTAGGACGCCGATGCCTGCCAGTACGAGTCCGGCCATCCTCGCCCACCCCTTGCGCGTCAGGTAGCCCCAGGCGACGATGAACTCGACGACGCCGAGGACGAGCACGATCACCCCGATTAAGCCACCTAGATCACCGTAGAAGCCGCCGAGGATTCCCCCCACCAGCGCAACGATGGCGCCCACAATGAGATATATCAAACCCGCGAGTACCTGGAGGATCGCCAGTATCACTATCCCCGTCGGTCTGCTTCCCATCAGCTGATCATCAACCCTTCTAGATTGGATAATGTTCTGTATATAACGTTTAGACCGCTAGTATTCGCGGTACGCCTCGGCGAGGGGGTGGCCTATGCAGGTGAGGGTGAAGGTCTTGTACCACCCAAATGGGCTCCGGTGGGCCTCGAAGCCCTCGGCTTGAAGCACCTCCTGCAGCTTCTTGAGGAACTCCTTCGCGAGCCTGGGGGAGCCGAGCTGCTTGCTCAGGTGGGCGTAGGGGTGGATGAGGACCCGCTTCGTCCCCATCCTCTCGGTGTCGACCCTTATGTTCTCAACGTACTCCTTCGTGATCTCCTCTGCCCTGGTCTCGTCCTGCTTCTCGAAGCAGGTGAGGCAGACGAGGACGTTCTCCAGGGTCTCCGCCTTGGGGCTGGGTGGCTGCTCGGCGACGGGCGTCTCCTTCTTCGTCTCGTAGCTGAAGCTGCTGCAGTGTAGCTGGAGGACTCTCATGGGTGATTTGCCGCCGAGTGGGGATTAAAGTCGTTTGCTGGTGGGCTTAATGTCTCAAAAAGGTACATAATGTAGAGGCATCGGCGCGTTATTATCGCTTCTTTCGCGCCGGGGAGCGTTTTTCCGGGTCGGATGGGTGACCCCCCTCCCCCTTTTTTAGATGGCCTGGAGGATCGTTGACGGCGCCCCGGCGGGGAAGGACCTAGACATCAGATTGACTGGTGGTAACCCCGCTTTTGGGGTTACTCCCTGCGTAGCTGGGGGAGCCTATTGATGCCAGGGAGGTCATCGAAGTGGTGATCCATCGAGTAGATCTCCGCGATGCTCTCCGCAACCATCGCATTTAGGCTACTGCGTCGTTTGGTCCTAGACGCAGGTCCCTTGCCGTCGCCACCGCGTCGGCGTAGTCATCGGCCGAAACCGAGACGAGCATTATGTTATTCATCGTCAGCACCCGGCTCAAGAAGGAGACCGCCTCATCTTGGCCGAGTCTGCTCTCGATGATGTTGAGGATCTCGGCCACCTGCGTTGTCGTGGTCGTTACCCTCTCGCCGTCGTTTACCCTCTCGATGATCTCCTTCGCCCTATCCTTGAACTCGATCTCCCGCTTCGTGAGGGGTTTTCTCCTCGTCAGGTAGGCGTGGAGGAAGATGTTCGAGTCTATGAACCTCAATTCACGCTTTCTCCAAGGAAGCCCTCTTCAGGTCGTGTGGGTCGGTGAAGTCGGTGTCGTCGTCGACGATGATGGTGTCAAAGTAGGCGGTAAGTGGCTTGGCGTCGATTGGTATGAGCTCCAGTTTCTCGTCCCTCTCGATGACTAGGACCTTCTTCGTCTTCAGCTTGTTTCTCCACCTGGAGGGAACTGAAATCCTGCCTTGCTGGTCTATCTCCTTGTAGGTCGCCCTAGCCATGTTTTAACGCCTTCACCAAAAACTATGAATATACCAAAAAATAAAGGTTTGGTTATTCTCGGCGGAGTACCTTGCCCGGGGTCGCGCTGGTGTGCTTCTCCCTCTCCACCACGAGTTTTCCGTTCACGGCGACGTACTCGATCCCCTTCGGGTAGACCCTCGGCTTCAGTGTGCTGCCGCGGTCCGTGACCTTGGCGGGGTCGAAGACGACGAGGTCGGCGTATGCCCCCTCCCTGAGTACGCCGCGGTCCCTGAGCCTGAACTTCGCCGCGGGGAGGCTCGTGATCTTCCGGATCGCCTCCTCCAGGGTGAGGGTGTCGGTCTCTCGGACGCAGGTGCGCAGGTACCTGGCGTGGCCGCCGAAGGTGTTCTCGTTGGGG
>JAUYEB010000175.1 GCA_030691555.1 Candidatus Bathyarchaeota archaeon | reverse complement strand
AGGGCGGCATACCCTGCATCCACCTCGGCCCCAAGCCCGGCGGCACCCACCAGAAGAACGAGTACGTCGAACTCGACTGGCTCCCAAGGGTCAGCAGGGCCTACGCCCTCATGGCGGCCAAGTTCCTCTCCTAGACGCCTATCTTATCTTCCCAAGTGCTTCTCTTCTCCCCGACATGATCGAGGACGTTCTAAGGCGGCTCGACGACTCATACGCCGTCAGGCTAACCGAGGAGATGATAGGCATCCCCAGCGTCACCGGCGACGAGGAGGCGCTCAGCCTCTACGTCGAGGAGAAGCTGAGGTCCTACGGGATGGAGACTGAGCTACGGTACGTCGAGGCGAGGAGGCCCAACGTCTACGGCGTCCTCGGGGGCTCGAAGCCGGGGAGGCGCCTCAACTACAACGCCCACAGCGACACAGTCCCCGCCGGGGAGGGGTGGGCCACCGACCCCTTCGAGGCAGTCATCAAGGATGGGAAAATATTCGGGCGCGGCGCCTGCGACATGAAGAGCGGCATAGCCTGCACCCTCAACGCCTTCCGTGCCATCGCTGACAGCGGCCACGAGTTCGCGGGGGAGCTCAGCTTCAGCCTCGTCGTCGACCAGGAGGCCACCGACGTCGGCGCGTGGGCGATGATGAAGGACCCGAGGTGGAGGAGCCTCGACGCCATCGTCCTCACCTACAGCTACTGCGGGGACGAGACCAAGCCGATACCCCTCGGCCTGACCGGGAAGGTCCTCTACGACATCAAGGTCAGGGGGAAGGCGGCCCACGGGTTCCGCCCCACCTCGGCGTAAACGCCGTCGAGGACGCAGCCAAGATAGTCGCCAACCTCGACGGGCTCCAGCTCAAGCCCCACCCCGAGTTCGGGAAGGGGACATACTGCACCCTCAAGTTCGAGGGTGGGTACCAGATCTACTCGGTTGTGGTCCCGGCCTCGGCGCGGTTCGAGGTCAACAGGCTGCTGGTCCCCGGGGAGACGATCCAGTACGCCCTCGACGACATGAGGCGCCTCGTCGACTCCCTCCACCTCAAGTCGGAGGTCGAGATCGGCGTCAAGCCCCCGAAGTACGAGCCCTACACATGCTCCAAGGAGGAGCCCCTCATGGAGACGCTCGACGGGGTCTACAGGGACGTGATGGGGAGGCCGCCGCTCTACGAGTACGCCTACGGGATAACGAACGCGAACATCTTCCAGGGCGAGCAGGGGATACCCTGCGTCCACATCGGCCCCCAGAGGGGGGAGGCGCACGGAGCCAACGAGTACGTCAAACTCGAATGGCTCCCGCACGTCAGCAGGATGTACGCCATGATAGCGTCGAGATACCTCTCACCCTAGGGGGTCGTCTTTAAGGACGAGTTCGGCGGGCATCTGGGATGATTAATAACCGATAATCGTACTACAAGCTACATGGCTCTGGACTGGGCGGTCATCCTCCCCGCCGCCTACTTCCTCGCGGTCGGGTTCCTGCTCTGGCTAATCTGGCCCATCCTAATAGGCGCCATGTTCCTCCCGACGCCGCCCGAAGTCGTCGAGAAGATGCTCTCCATAGCAGACGTGGGGGCGGGCGACGTCCTGTACGACCTCGGCTCCGGCGACGGCAGGATAATCATCGCGGCCGCAGAGCGCGGCGCGCGCGGCGTCGGCGTCGAGGCCGACCCCATAAGGGTCCTCTGGTCGAGGCTCAGGGCGCGCAGGAGCCCCGCCCGTGACCGGCTGCGCGTGATCTGGGGCGACTTCTTCAAGACGAGCGTCTCCGAGGCGACGGTCGTCACAGTCTACCAGGGCGAGTCCATAAACAACAGGCTGAGGGAGAAGTTCGAGGCCGAGCTTAGGCCCGGGTCCCGGGTGGTCTCCTTCTCCTTCAAGTTCGAGGGGTGGGAGCCCGCCGAGAAGCACCCGGACGCCGACGTCTACCTCTACATCGTCCAACCGGTCAAGGCTTAAAAGCGGAAGAACCGAATCCAGAGGCGTGTCAGATTCGGAGATAGTCAGCATCCGCGACTTCAAGCGCCTCGACATCCGCACGGGCACCGTCAAGGAGGTCGAGCAGATCACCGGGAGCGACAAGCTCTACAGGCTCCAGGTCGACATGGGCGACCACACCCGCCAGATAGTCACAGGCCTCGTCGAGTACTACAAGGCCGACGAGATCAAGGGCAAGGTCGTCTGCGTCGTCTGCAACCTCAAGCCCGCGAAGATATTCGGAAACGAGAGCAACGGCATGCTCCTCACCGCCGAGAAGGACGGTAAACTATCCCTCCTGACGACCGAGCGCGACGTCCCCGAAGGCTCGAAGGTATCATAGCCCCGCGGGTAAATGACATAAGCCACCCCATGGTAGCCTTACGGGATGAAGGTCCTGGTAACCGGCGGAAGCGGATACATAGGCTCCGAGCTCATGAGGGTCTTAAAGGCCTCTGGGCACGACGCCATCAGCTTCGACATCGCCTCCGACCCTAGGGACGACGTCAGGGACGCGCGTAGGGTCGGCGACGCCGTCTCCGCCGTCGATGTGGTCTACCACCTCGCCTCCCCCTGCATCGTACAGGACAGCATCAAGAACCCGATGAAGTACTGGGACCACATAGTCAACGGGACCGCGAACGTGGCCGAAGCCTGCAGGAAGCACGGTAGGCGATTGATCTTCACGAGCACCCAGCTCGCCGGGGACGGCTTCCGCTGCGGGTGCTGCGGCCAGCTCCAGTCCCCCTACGCCTCGGCGAAGAGGGAGGCGGAGAAGCTCGTGGAGGCTCTGCCCGACTCGGTGACGGTGAGGCTGCCGAACATCATCGACCTGGAGGGGAGGGACCGGAACGAGAGCCGCCTCTTCCCCCGCCTCAACAAGGCCGCGAGGGAGACCGGGGTCGTACGCATCAGGCCGCCGGAGGACACGCCGGTCACGCTCGTCGAGGTCGGGGAGTGCGCAAGGAACCTTCTCGCCTACCTACTGGAGGGCACGGGCACCCAACTCATGAAGGGGGAGACGATGACGATCCGCCAGGTCGCGGAGCGGGTCGCCGCTCTACACGGGGCTCGCGTCGAGGTCACCCCGTAGATTACTCTTCGCTCACCCCACGGGCTCAGGCGTCTATCCTGTCCTTAACGGTCATGAGCGCCAAGGCGAGGAAGAGCACCGCCATTCCAGCCACGACCAGTATGTCCGTGGCAAGCTCCTGAACGCCGTACCCCTTCAGCATCAGCCCCTCGAATATCCTGTTCCCGTAGTAGAGGGGCACGAGCCTCGCAAGGGGTTGGACGAAGTCGGGGAGGCTGTTGACGGGGACAAGCATACCGCTCAGGGCCATGCTCGGCAGGGATATGAGGGGCGCCATCTGGACGGCCTGTAGCTCGTTCCTGGAGAAGTTGGAGAGGAAGACGGCGAGTAGGACGTGGGTGAGGGCGGCGAGGAGGAAGAGGAGGGGGAGGCTCCCCCTCACCTCGGTGTGGAAGACCCAGACCCCGATGGAGAAGATCACCCCCGCCATCACCATC
>JAUYEB010000161.1 GCA_030691555.1 Candidatus Bathyarchaeota archaeon | reverse complement strand
TGCCATCCTCTGGACCGCACTGTTCCACGACCTCGTCCTCACGTCGTCGTCGGAGGAGGTAATCCTGATCGAGCTCGTCCTCGGAGGCCTGAGGGGATAGCGCCGGCTCTTCGAGCCTCGGCATCGTATCCCACACCGTCGCCGGCGCCACGCGCCTGCCACCCCTCATAGAGCCGCCGACTGGTATTTTCAAGAAAATTAATTTATATGTTTCCCGGAAAACCCTAGAAAAATTAGGATTCGAGTGACCCCCGAGGGAAACAAGAATCGTATATATAGTGTCCATTCCCCAAACCTCCAAGGACGACATAAACTCCTCCGAGGGAGAGAGGGAGGATGGGTAGGCGCACCGAGGCTGTAACGAGGACATTCAGGATAAACAGAGCTAGCCTAGATGTCCTCGAGGCCGAAGCCGAGAAGGAGAGCCTCTCAGCCAGCGCACTCCTAAACAAGATACTACAGAGGTACGTCGAGACCACCGCCTGGGGCGACAGATACAACTTCATCAACCTCCCCAACTCAAGCTTCGCCAAGCTCCTCAGGAACATGAGCGAGGACGAGGCGTACAGCCTCGGCGTAGAATCCGCCAAGGGCGAGAAAGAGAACCTGATCAACTTCATGTGGAAGGGCAAGACCATCGACGAGTTCCTCCAGTTCATCGACAGAAACTACGGGGTCTACTGCGGTTGGTTCAGGTGCAACCACCAGAACAACGACAACAAACACCTCGTAGTCACCCAGCACAACCTGGACTCGAGGTGGAGCCACTTCCTCGCGGGCTACATCAAGACCCTCTTCCAGGCTGTACACAACATCGAGCTCGACCACAAGATCAGCGACAACTCGGTGGCCTTCACGTTCGAGACCTGAACCAGCAGGGGCGCATCCCCGCACTCATTAATACTTTAAGCGGCCTTCGATTGCATCCTAACAATTTCTAATATAAACTACCAACGATGGGTCAGTCTGCTTCACAGTATTCGCAATTAAACTGGACCTTGAAATTACGCAGTTCCCAAAAAAAACGGGGCGGCGAAGGGCCATGAGCTGAATTATGATGGTGATAAATGTAGATTATAGTGTAAGTCAAGATACCGTATGGGACACGTGCCCGATTTGCCATACTAGCCACATAATTCACGACCATAGCACAGGGGAAAACGTGTGTAAAAACTGTGGACTGGTCGTGTACAGCGACGCCTTCGACCCCGGCCGAGAGTGGAGCGCCTACGACATGGAGGAGTCGCATCTTAAGGAGCGTACCGGGCCCCCCATGCTCGGTAAAAATAGGGAGCTGATGTATACCAACTTCTCAGTCCAGAAAGACGGGCGCGGGAAACCACTCTCGGTGACTACGCAGCAAAGGATGAGGCACCTTCGACGACAGAACCTCATGGCGGGCACGACGGAGTCGGAGACCCGGAACCTCGTGATAGCCCAGAACCTGATGAAGAAGATAGCCGAGAAGATGAGGCTGGGGAGCAGCATCTACGAGGAGTCCCTCTTCACATACAAGAAGGCCCTGGCTAGGAACCTCGTGAAGGGGAAGTCGATCGAGTGCTTCGTCGCGGCCTCCGTCCTATCCGTTATCCGTGAGATGAACCTTCCCCGACCCTTGGAGGAGGTGGCCCAGCAGGCGAACCTGGAGCCCCTGGCGCTATCCAAGTTCTACAGGGAGCTCGTCACGGGCCTCTCCCTGAAGATGCCCGTCGACGACCCAACCAAGTACATCATGAAGATAAGCACCAAGCTCAACTTCGACCAGAGCGTCGAGAAGACCGCTATCGAGCTATTGAAGGCGGCCAGAGAGAAGGGACTGATCCAGGGCAAGCGACCCAAGGCCATAGCCGCCGCTGCGCTGTACCTATCTGCGAAGCGGCACAACCTGGGCATCACCCAGAAGGAGCTGGCGAAGTCATCTGATGTCTCCGCGGTCACGCTCCGCAACAGGATAAGAGAGCTGAAGATGAACAGCTGCCTGCCTACTGGCTAGCACGCTTGGGTTACCCCGCCGAGGAGCCGAGCCCCACTACCGTAATACGAGCCTCTTTCCAGTAGCAGCGTACGTCAACGACTCAGCAATGTAGCTCGCATGGTCGGCGATCCTCTCGAGGTACCTCACCGTCAATGCGTAGGCGATCACCGTCTTCGGGTCGGGCCTCTTCGCATCCGCGAGCATCTTGATGTTGTAGAGGTAGAGTTCATCGGTCTCCGCCTCGATCCTCGACAGCTCGAAGACGAGCTTCTCATCCATCTCCTGGATGAGTTTAATTGACAGGGATACGAGCTGGATGGTCTTTTCAGCCATCTCACCCAGCTTAAGATCACCATGGAAGGGTGGCCAATCCTCCAGCCGGTTGATGATATCGGAGATGTCGAGGGAGTATCTGCTGAACCTCTCAATGTCGTAGGCGATCTTTATGTACGCCTTTAGGGTCCTCAGATCCCCTGCCATGGGCTGCTGGAGGGCGATGAGCTCCGTCGCCCTGTCCTCGACCTCCTCCGAGAGGATCAGTATGGTGTTCGACCACGCCCTGACCTGGACGGAGACGTCCTCCTTCTTCACGAACCCCTCCATCGCCAGCTTCAGCGAGTCCTCGGTGAGCCTGCCCATCTTCAATACGAGGCTCTTGATCCTCGTTATTCCTTGATCCAGTGGTCTCGCCAATCAAATCACCCGAACTTACCAGTGATATACTTCTCAGTCAGCTCCTTCTGAGGAGCATTGAAGATGTCCATCGTGTTCCCGAACTCTATGACCTCACCGATATACATGAATGCAGTCATGTCGCTCACCCTCGCGGCCTGCTGGAGGTTGTGGGTAACGAGGACGACCGTGTAGGACTCCTTGAGCTGCCTCATGAGCGCCTCGATCTTGGACGTCGCTATCGGGTCCAGGGCGCTGCAGGGCTCATCCATCAGGATAACCTCGGGCTCGATTGACAACGCCCTGGCTATGCAGAGCCTCTGCTGCTGGCCGCCCGAGAGGCTGTAGGCGTTCTCCTTGAGCCTATCCTTCACCTCGTCCCACAGGGCCGCGCCCCTGAGGCTCCTCTCGACTACGGCGTCGAGCTCGGCCCCGTCGGCGACACCGTGTATCCTCGGGCCATACGAGACGTTCTCGTAGATGCTCTTCGGGAAGGGGTTCGGCTTCTGGAACACCATGCCGACGCGGCGCCGTAGGTGGTAGACGTCGACCCCCTCGCCGTAGATGTTCTCCTCGTCGATGAGGACCTCCCCGCTCGTCCTGCAGCTAGGTATGAGGTCGTTTATCCGGTTGATGCTGCGCAGGAGGCTGCTCTTCCCGCAGCCCGACGGCCCCATGATGGCGGTGAGGATGTTGCTCTTTACATCGAGGTTGATGTCCTTCAGGGCCTGCTTCTCGCCGTACCAGAGGTTAAAGTGCCTGAAACTGATCTTATCGTACATCTTCTGGAGTCTGAGCTCCTGGTCCCCTGGAGACATCGAGCCTATATCAGGATCCGAAGACCGGCTTCTAAGCATATTCTCAACCAACTATCCGACCGCCCTCTTTTGATACTTGTTTCTGATGAAGATCGCGACGCTGTTCATCGCCAGCAAAACAATCAGGAGGATGATGATGCCGGCCGCCGCCAGTTCCCGGAACTCGACCCTTGGCATGTTGATCCAGTTATAGATCTGGATCGGCATCACGGTGAAGCGATCGAGTGGGCTCGTGGGCAGAAACCGCACGTAGGCCAAAGCCGCGATGGCTATCATGGGCGCCGCCTCACCGATCGCCCTGGACAACGCCAGGATGGTGCCGGTCAGTATCCCCGGGAAGGCCTCCGGCAGCACGATCTGCCTCGTGACCTGCCAACGCGTCGCCCCAAGGGCGAACCCACCCTCACGATACTCCTTCGGGACGCTTCGAATCGCCTCACGCGAGGTGATGATGATCACCGGCAGGATCAGGAGAGTCATGGTCAGGGCCCCCGCCAGGATGACCCGCCCCATCGCCAGCGACTGGACGAAGAGCCCCAGCCCCAACAGACCGTAGACTATCGAGGGGACCCCCGCCAGGTTGGCGATGTTGAGCTGTATCAGGTCGGTCAACCGGTTCTTCGGTGCGTATTCCTCCAGGTACACAGCCGCGAAGACGCCCAGGGGGAAGGAGAAGAGCGCCGTGAGCCCCACGACCCAGATCGTGCCGAACAGGGCGGGCAGGATCCCCGCCTGGTCCGGGAACCTGCTGGGGTAGCTCGTGACGAAGCCCCAGTTGAGGTACGGGAGTCCGTCCACGAACGAGTCCAGCAGAAGCGCCACGAGGCTGAGGAGGCTAAGGGACACCGCGAAGACGCCCGCCGCAAGGAGCAGCCTCCCCTTCAGATGCCGCAGCCCCTCGTTGCCCACCATCAGTAGCTCCTCCAGTACCTATTCGTCAGCCAGTTGCCGACGGAGTTGATGATGATGATCATAACGAACAGGGTGAGGCCCACCGCGAAGATGGTGTTGTACTCGATGCTCCCGAACGGCGCCTCCCCCAGGCTGATCTGGCTAATGTAGCCGGTCATCGTCTGGATGCTCTCCAGCGGGTTCAGCGTGAGCTTGGGGGTGGACCCCGCCGCGATGCTGACTATCATAGTCTCGCCGATCGCCCTGCTTATCGCGAGGATAACGGAGGCGATGATACCTGAGAGCGCCGAGGGGACGACTATCCTGAGCGCGACCTCGTGCTTCTGGCTCCCGAGGGCGTACGCCCCCTCCCTGAGGGAGTTCGGGACCGCCATCATGGCGTCCTCGCTGAGCGACGAGACCATGGGGATAATCATGATGCCCATCACGAGACCGGCGCTCAGCGCGTTGAATACGATCATCTCAGGGAATACCCGCTGGAGTAGGGGCGTGACGTAGGTCAAGGCGAAGTAGCCGTAGACGACCGTTGGGACCCCTGCCAAGACCTCGAGTACGGGCTTCACGAGCCGCCTCAGCCTGTCCGAGGCATACTCGCTGAGGAAGATCGCCGTCAGCAACCCTATCGGCACTGCGACTGCGATCGAGATCGCCGTCACCATCAGGGTGCCCGCGACGAGGGGGAGGACGCCGAAGTGCTGCGGCTCGAACAGCGGCGTCCAGAGCGTACCCGTGAGGAACTCGACTATGGAGACCTCCGAGAAGAAGCCGTATGCCTCGAAGAGGAAGAGCCCCAGTATCCCCAGGGTTGTCAGCACGGAGAGGGCGGCGCTAGCGAACAACGCCTTCTCGATCATACCCTCTCTGAGCCTCTGAGCCCTCCTACTTTTCTCCTCTTCACGCTTCAAAGAGACCCTCCGGCTTACAAATAAAAATCACGGGGCGTTAACAATCGTTGACTGGTTGTCGACGTAGACCTGCGCGGCGAGCGGCGTGTACCCGACCTCGTGAACCAGCGTCTCGCCGTTCACCATGTAGAACTCGGCGAACGCCTTCACCTC
>JAUYEB010000255.1 GCA_030691555.1 Candidatus Bathyarchaeota archaeon | reverse complement strand
GTACATAGCCAGAACCCACCCGAACGCGGACGAGACCCTAGAGAGAGACATCAAGAACATACTGTCCTTCTTCTCTAGGAAGTTCAAGATAAAGAAAGACGCGGAAGATGCGATGAGGCAGGTCAAGAGCCTAGTGAAATCTTGACGTCCAGCGCCTGGCACCCCTCACCCTCCTCGTAGACGAGGATCGGGTTGATGTCCATCTCGGATATCTCCGGGTAGTCCCAGACGAGCTGGCTCACCCGCAGGATGGTCTCCTCGAGGGCGTCGACGTCGGACGGGGGCTCGCCCCTTATCCCCTTGAGGAGGGTGTAGCTCTTCGTCTCCTTCACCATGCCCTCGGCCTCCCTCCCAGTCAGGGGAGCGATCCTGAAGGCGACGTCCTTGAGGAAGTTGACGTAGATGCCTCCTAGCCCGAACATCACCATGGGTCCGAACTGGGGGTCCCTGCTCATGCCTATGATCATCTCCCTCCCCCGGGGCACCATCTTGTCGACTGAGACGCCGTATATCTTCGCCTCCGGGTGGGCCTTCCTGCTCTTCGCCATGATGTCGGCGAATGCCTTCCTCACCTCTTCGGGCTTGTTGATGTTGAGGACGACTCCGCCGATGTCGGTCTTGTGGAGTATGTCGGGCGAGACGATCTTCATGACGACGGGATAGCCCATCTCCTCGGCGTACTTCACCGCTGCGTCCGGCTTCTCGGCCAACCTGCTCGGGGGCGCCTCGACGCCGTAGGCGCGCGCGACCTCGGCCGCCTCCGTGGGCAGGAGGTTCTTCCTGCCATCGGCCCTCACGGCCTTGAAGATCGCGTCGACCCTCTTCCTGTCGACTGTGTACTTAGTCGGCTTCTCCTCGGGCAGCCTAAGGTAGCGCGTGTATCGGTAGATGGCGTCCGCGGTCTTGACGGCCTTCTCGGGGAAGTCGAAGCAGGGTATCCCGTTCTCCTTGAGGTGCTTCGCCGCCCCCTCGACCTGCTCCCCGCCCATGAACACGGCTAGCATCGTCTTCTCGGGGTGCTTCTCCTGGAGCCTCACCATGGCGTCGGCGGTGGCCATGCTGTCGGTCATCGCCTGCGGGGTGAGCAGGACGACGACGAGGTTGACCCCCTGGTCCCAGAGGGCCTCCTCTACCGCGAATGCGTACCTGTCCGCCCCCGCGTCGCCCAGGACGTCGATGGGGTTGCCCGTGGAGGCTGCGGCTGGGAGACCCTTCTTGAGCTTCTCCTTGGTCTCACCCTTGATCTCTGAGACCCTGAGCCCGAGGCGCTCGACGAGGTCGGTGGCGAGTATGCCGGGGCCCCCCGCGTTTGTGACGATGGCGATCCCCTCGTCCCTCGGGAGGGGCTGTTCGACGAAGGCTATGCCGTAGTTGAAGAGGTCCTCCATGGTGTCGGCGAGTATGACGCCGGACTTGTCGAAGGCCTTCTGGTAGGCGAGGAAGCTGCCGACGAGGGCGCCCGTGTGGCTCCCAGCTGCCTTCGCCCCGGCGGAGCTGGTCCCGCCCTTGACTACGATGATGGGCTTCTTCTTCGTCACCTGGCTGGCGACGTCGATGAATCGGCGCCCCCTCTCGATTGATTCGAGGTAGAGGAGGATGACCTTAACGTCGGGGTCCTCCGCCATCGCCTCGATGAAGTCTACCTCGTCGAGGTCGGCCTTGTTGCCGAGGCTGATGAAGCTGTGGAACCCTATCTCCTTCTTTATTATCCAGTCGAGGATGGCGGTGCCGAGGGCACCGCTCTGGCTGATGAATCCTATGCTGCCCTTCTTGGGGAGGGCGGCGGCGAAGCTGAGGTCGAGCGGCGCGTGCGTGTTTATGGCGCCGAGGCAGTTGGGCCCCTGGACCCTCATCCCGTGCCTCTTGGCGATGCCGGCGATCTGGGCCTCAAGCTCGGCCCCCTCCTTCCCCGTCTCCTTGAACCCCGCGGAGATGATTATCATCGACTTGACGCGCTTCTCCCCGCACTCCTCGGCAACGGGCGGGATGAGCCTGGCGGGTATGGCCACGACGGCTAGGTCGATCTCGTCGGGCACGTCCTTGACGGAGGGGTAGACCTTCAGGCCGAGTATCTGCGCCTCCTGCGGGTTGATCGGGTAGATCTTCCCCTGGTACCCGCTCTTGAGCATGTTGCGCACGAGGATGTAGCCTACCTTGTTCGGCGTCGCCGAGGCGCCTATGATGGCCACAGACGTGGGTCGAAATATCGAGTCGAGCTTCACCGTGGCACCACACCTATCTTTCCTAAGGCGATTCATCTCAACTACGACTCAGCCAATAAAAACGTTCACTATTCTGATGGTCATAACGTCATTCCTAAGGGCCGTCAGTCCTCTCTCACACAGAAACTAGTTAAATCGATACGGTGTTAGTTCTGTGATCCCTTTGGCAACCAAACCCAAGGCTTTCGGCCACCTGCTCGTCGAGGTGATTCGACCCGGTCGCTGCGTGGCCTGCGGCTCATGCGTTTCACTATGCCCCGAAGGGGCGATCAGCTTCGTCGAGGGTGCCCCCAAACTCACTGGCAAGTGTAAGGCCTGTGGAGAGTGTTACATCGTGTGTCCCCGCACCGAGCACGATTATGTTAGACTCGAGGAGGAGACGCTTGGGAGGCGGAGGGGGGAGTCGGAGATCGCACACGGCGTCGTAAAGGGGGCCTACGCGGTCAGGACCTTGAAACCTGAGGTGAAGGTCCACGCGCAGGACGGCGGAGCGGTTACATCGATCCTTCTCCAGCACTTCGATGAGGGTGGGGAAGGAGCCATCGTCGCGGGTTTGGACCCCGGTAAGGTTTGGTCACCCATCCCCGTGGTAGCGAAGACCAAGGAGAGGACGATCGATTGCGCGGGGACGAAGTACACCTCCGCGCCCATGTTGCTCGCGCTCGAACAGGCGGTGAAGGAAGGGCTCGGGAAGGTTGCCTTCGTCAGCACTCCCTGCCAAATCCAGGCCCTGAGATGGAGGGAGTGTCTGGCCGAGAATAAGATCGACGCTCTGGCGGTCGGGCTATTCTGCATGGAGACCTTCGACTACGACAGGCTCATGGCCTACCTAAGGGAGCAGGGGGTCGACCCCGCGAAGGTGACGAAGTTCGAGATAAAGAGCGGCAAGTTCATTGCCCA
>JAUYEB010000108.1 GCA_030691555.1 Candidatus Bathyarchaeota archaeon | reverse complement strand
GCGCCCTGGCCGAGATGCTGGCGACGGGCATGAACTTCAACATGCCCGGCGGCCCCTTCGCCCCGGTAATGGTGGAGACTCAGGTCCTCGAGTGGTTCAAGGGGATATTCGGTTTCCCAAAGGAGGCGAGCGGACTACTCGTGGGGGGCGGCTCGGAGGCGAACCTGCTGGGCATAGCTGTCGCCCGAAACACTAAGGCAGGCTTCGACCTGAGGAAGCTGGGGCAGGGTGCGGCTCCGAAGCGGATGGTCCTCTACGGGTCGTCCGAGACACACGTCTGCTTGGACAAGGCGGTGCAGCTCCTTGGCCTCGGCGAGGACAGCTTCAGGAAGATACCCGTCGACGACGACTACCGCGTCAGAGTCGATGTCCTCGAGGCGGAGATCAGGAAGGATAAGGCGGCCGGCCTCCAGCCCTTCTGCGTCGTGGGGAACGCCGGTACGACGAACACGGGCTCCTTCGATGATCTTAACGCGCTGGCTGAGCTCTGTGGGAGGGAGGGGCTCTGGTTCCACGTCGACGGGGCCTTCGGGGCGTGGGCGAAGATCGGTGACAGGACAAAGCCGCTCGTCGCAGGGATCGAGAGGGCCGACTCGTTGGCGTTTGACCTCCACAAGTGGATGTACATGCCCTTCGAGGTGGCTTGCACCCTCGTCCGGCGGGAGGAGGACCACTACAAGACCTTCGCCGAGCACCCCGACTACTATGGGAGCACCGCGACGATGAAGCTTAGGACCGACTATGGGCTGCAGGTGAGCAGGTACTTCAGGAGCCTGAAGTTGTGGATGGGGCTCAAGGAGCATGGCCTGAACAAGTTCGGGCGGTTGGTCCAGCAGAACTGTGACCAGGCCCAGTACCTGGCGGAGCTGATCGGGGCGTCGCCCGAGCTCGAGCTTCTCGCGCCTGTGGCGTCGAACGTGGTCTGCTTCAGGTACCGGGGGCAGGGGCTGCCCGACGCTGCGTTGAACGAGTTGAACTCGAAGATGCAGATGATGTTGATTGGGATGGGGGCCGCCTTGATCTCCGACACGAAGCTGAGGGGCAGGACGGCTCTCAGGGTCTGTGTGGTGAATCACAGGAGCAGGAGGGAGGACTTCGACCTGCTCGTGGGGAAGGTGCGCGAGGCTGGGGCGATGATGCTCCAGAAGATGGGTAAGGGCTGACCCCATCTCGTTGGAGGGGCCTCTCTCCCCGTCGTCTGTGGGGTGTAACGGAGCGTTTTCCAGACCTCCCTTGTGTGCGTAGCATATTATAAGGCGAAAAAAATGTCAACCGTTCGGGCCAGCCGATCGCTGTCCGTAGCCATGGACGGATACAAGTTGTGGAGGTTGTCTCCCCGGGTTTTCATACGAGGAGGCCGTGGCCATCTGCGTTAGGGAGCCAGTAATGTATGTAAACTGGGCTTCCTACCACAGAATCGGTTGTTATGGCGAAGTTCAACGGCGTGAACCACCTCGCCCTCGTGACGGGGGACATGAACGCGACCATCAGGTTCTGGAGGGACCTCCTCGGCATGAGGCTCGTCGCGGGCCTCGGGGCACCCGGCTACAGGCACTACTTCTTCGAGCTGTCGGACACCGACCTCGTGGCCTTCTTCGAGTGGCCGGGGGTGGAGCCCCTCGCGGAGAAGGCGCATGGGAGCCCCGTGAGGGGGCCCTTCGGCTTCGACCACGTCTCCTTCGGCGTGGAGTCGGAGGACGACCTCTGGGCGCTGAAGGACAGGATAGCGGCGGCGGGGCTCTGGGTGTCCGAGGTGATCGACCACGGCTTCATACACTCGGTCTACTCCTACGACCCGAACGGGGTACCCATCGAGTTCAGCCACAGCGTCGAGGGGGTCGACGTTAGGAGGACCCCTGCCATGAAGGATGTTAGGCCGGTGGAGTACGCGGAGGAGGGCCCCGAGCCGGTGCGGGGTAAGTGGCCGGAGGTGGGTGAGCCGACCCCGAAGAAGGAGAGGGTAGTTTATCCTGGGGCGGGGAGCGAGCTCTACCACTTCCTCAAGCAGAAGTCCGAGAGGAAGGGCTAGGCGTCTACTTCTCCTCGATCTTCCAGGCGGTGCCCTCGGCGTTGTCGGCGAGGGTGACGCCTAGCGCGGAGAGCCTGTTCCTGATATCGTCGGCGCTCCTGTAGTTCTTCTCCTTCCTGTACTGGTTTCGGAGGTCAATGAGGGTCTTGATGAGGTCCTCGGTGAGCTTGTCGGCTCCTCCGCCTCTTTCTTCGAAGAGGCCGAGGGCGTCGAGGAGGCCGCGGTATGTGCGGTGTGCTCTTAGGGTGACTCCCTTGTTGGGGGTTGTTGTGAGGTACTCGTTTATGGCTCCGCTCATGGCGTGGAGGGAGTCGAGGGCGGTGTGGCTGTCGAGGTCGTCGTCCATGGCGGCCTCGAAGGCTGCGCGGTGCCTCTCGGCTTCGTCTAGGAGCCTGCGCTCGCGTGGGCCGAGGTCGAGGTTTGTGTCCGGTGCCTTCGCCGCGGCCTCGAGGAGGTCGAGGGTGTTCTCCAGCCTCTTCGCCGAGCCCTCGGCGCCCTTCATGGCGTCGTCCGTGTAGTCGAGGGGTCTGCGGTAGTGGGTGGCGAGGTAGAAGTAGCGGAAGGCGTCGGCGCTGTACTTGGCTAGGACCTCTTCGAAGCCGACGTAGTTGCCGAGGCTCTTGCTCATCTTC
>JAUYEB010000252.1 GCA_030691555.1 Candidatus Bathyarchaeota archaeon | reverse complement strand
TGGTCTGTCTTAATATTTATCCTTCGGATGGAATGGAGTCGATAACCACGACTGGAAATTAATACTGCGCATTTACGTTGCGGAATGTTTCCAAAGGCATGGATTTCTGACATCATATATGAATAAAATCTTACTCCCCTTTAAGAGGATTTATCGTCTCAAATCCGATATCCTTTACAATTTCGCAAAGGATATCATCCGTCGCCACAAAAAACCAGCCCTTCTCTGAAATTAAACTAAACGTTCCCAATTGGAGAGCATCAAGTGCTTTTAACCTTTTTGTTCTTCCATATCTTTTCATTAAAAATTCTGCTTCTCTTAGTATTGCTTGTCCTAAGGGTTCGACATTAAAAAAATTAAGCTGTTCTTCAAATCCTGTGATAGCCTCTTTCAATTGGTCATCGTTTATTTCTTTGTTTCTTAATCTCCTAAATAAAGCACTAAGAAATTCTATCCTTGCAAGTTCTGAAATCCATATCTCATTATCCTTTGAAATGATCAGACTCGTAACTGCTTGAGAACCTTTTTCTTCATGGAAGAACTTTACAAGGGCGGAGGTGTCGAAAAATAAAATCATAATCTATCTTCTCTCCCCGACAAAATATCCTCGCTCAGAGAACCTTTGCACTGTTTCAATGCCTTTCTGACTCTCAAATAAGCTGGAAAGTCTCCTCTCCCTTTCTCACCTGGTGGTTTCCTTTTAAGAGAAAGAATCAGGTCGTATACTTTTAGTAGTTCACCGGGCTTCAACTCCTCTAATTCTTTTATGGCCTGGTCCTTTATTTTCATATCCGTTACCTCCTAACCATTACTCCACAGTAAAAATATTTAGAGATGATCCTGTATAACTCTTTTATATTTTTATCCCATATCTATCGATATTTGTCAAAATGATTATGGAGTCTGCTACGTCTATCTGTTTTCTCTAGTCTTTCTGGTTTGTTTGGTTTGTTTGGTTTATTTGGTTTCTATTGTCTCTTTAGTTTTTCACGTTTGTCTTGTTTATTTGGTTGATCTTAAGCGTCTTTGGGCATTAGTGTCTTAGAGTCGGTGAGTCCAAAAAAGCCATTGAATAATAAGGCAGGCAAAGAGGATGGAACTAATTGAAAGCCGACCCCTTCCCACTTGGTCAGGTTTCTACCTCGTCTTTTAAAACTCGTGTGTAAAGGACATCCTTTATATGGAAACCAGCTTAGTCTCGTAAGGCATCCAGGCAGGGCTTGATTGCAGAAATCAGTCCCTTGTGTTTGGCTGCGATGAGGATACCGACAAGCCCTATGGAGCGCAATTTGAGGTGACGAGCAGTTTCTCGCCCAAGATGTTCGTCCTTCAGGAGCAAATCAGCCCCTGCTTCCAACGCCAGTGCAATGGCTTCGGCCTCCCCTGCATCCAATTCCTGGAGTAAAACCTGCACAAGTTGCTTGTTCTTGGCTGCTCGCCTCTCAATCCAGTCGGCACCTTCGACTTCATCTGCCCCTGGTTGCCCAGCCCCCCCTCAACGACAACCTCGCGCCATACTGCTTCTGGAATGAGGAGTTTGCCATATAGTTCGCGAAGCAGATCCAGCTTGCCGATTCGTGCCAAGTTAACCAGCGGGGAAGCATTACTGACGATCCTCACAGCTAACCTATCTCCTTAAGCGTAGATCGGTCTGCCTCATAATCTTCGAGACCATAGTGGGTAGGGATACCTCTACTTTCCAGCAATTGCTGGAAGGCCCAGACGGTCATAACTGCCATTTCCCGGGCCTTGCCAAAGGAGAGTTTACCCTGCTGGAACAAATAGATGGCCAGTTCCCGCCGCAGTTCCTCAGGGGTCATCCGGGTGGCATGGATGATTTCACGCGGTATTTCAATGGCAATTGTGGAAGACATCTTGACCTCCTTCTCTTGTCGTCTCTCACACACTATTTTACATTATGTTATTCACATTGTCTATTTTTGTTTTAAACTGACA
>JAUYEB010000086.1 GCA_030691555.1 Candidatus Bathyarchaeota archaeon | reverse complement strand
CCGTTGAAGGCGACGACGGGGTTCTCCTCCAGGTTCGCCTTCGTCTTGTTCAGGTAGTTGTCGGAGACGACGAGGGTCTCGTCGTCGGCCCAGTACCACATGCCGACGAGGATCACGTTTGGCCGAGCACTCTTGTCCGCGGTCGCCATGGGGATGACGCGCTGCTTCTCGAAGACCGCCTTGATCTCGGGTGAAACCTTTACCATGATTGTCTCAGTGAGTGGCGCAACGCGCCGTGATAAGCGTTGGGAGCCAAGGCTCATCTATTCCCGTGGCACTATTCTGATCGATTCGGCTTGGACGAGTATCCCCTCCGCCTTCACAAGCAGGCCCTCGTTGTCGACACCCACTGCGACACACTGAAGTGCCTCCTCCCCCAGTTCACTCGCCCACGCGACAGCATGTGGGAGGACAGGAGCAAGGTGGGCTTCGGCAAGAGGTCGAGGCTCGGCCACATAGACCTCCCACGCCTCAGGGAGGGAGGAGTCGACCTCCAGGTCTTCGCCATAAGCAGCGAACGGGACCCCACACCCGCCTACTCCCTCCGCACCGCAATGGAGATGATAGAGGCATTCTACACGGAGTGTGAGAAGTACCCCAGGCTCGTCCAGCCCGTCACGAGCCACGCCGAGATCATGAAGACCAACGAGGAGGGGAAGATCGCCGCGATGCTCAGCATCGAGGGCGCCGACGTCCTGGAGGGGCGCCTGAGCATGCTACGGGTCTACCACCGCCTCGGCGTAAGGATGGTCGGCCTCGTCCACAGCCTACGCAACCTCCTCGCCGACGGCGTCGCCGACAACCGCACCAAGGGCGGCCTCAGCCAGTTCGGGGTAGAGGTGGTGGAGGAGCTGAACAGGCTCGGCGTGATCGTCGACGTCAGCCACCTGAGCGACGCCGGCTTCTGGGACGTGATGGAGGTCTCGAAGGACCCCGTCGTGGCCAGCCACAGCAACTCGCGCGCCGTCTGCCCCCATCCCCGCAACATGACGGACGAGATGATCAAGGCACTCGCCGAGCGCGGCGGCGTCATGGGGATGAACTTCGCCCCCGACTTCGTGGACAAGACGAGGCCAAGCGTCGAGACCCTCATGGACCACATCGACCACATAGTCGACCTCGTCGGCCCCGAGCATGTTGGCCTCGGCAGCGACTTCGACGGCATCCCGGGCACGCCCAAGGGACTCGAGGACGCATCCAAGATGCCCGCCATAACCGAGGAACTCATCAAACGCGGGTACTCAGAAGACTACGTCCGCCTCATCCTCGGCGGGAACCACCTAAGACTGATAAAACAGGTTGTGTGCTGACTTCGCCCGTGTAGGAGGTTCCCCCTAATAATCGTTGTTAAGGGTGGAGCCTTTTAGCTCCGGTAAAAAAAGGGCTTACTCTTCGTCTCCGCCGGGGGGCATACCGCCCTTCCCGCCGGGGCCGCCTGGGCCGCCCCCGCTCTTCGCGGCGACCACGTCGTCGATCCTCAGGATCATGCTGGTGACCTCGATGCTGCTCTTGATGGCCTGCTGCTTCACCACCATGGGCTCGATGACACCCTCCTTGAGCATGTCGGCGACGCCCCCCTCGAAGACGTTGACCCCCATACGGAGGCCGTTCTTCTTCTCGTGGGCCGCCTTCATCGCCACCATCGTGTCGAGGAGGTCGAGACCCGCGTTCTCGGCGAGCGTCCTAGGGATGACCTCCAGCGCGTCCGCGAATGCCTCGATGGCGAGCTGCTCCCGCCCGCCGACCTGGCGGGCGTAGCCGCGTATCTCCTTGGCGATCTCCATCTCGATCGCGCCGCCGCCGGGCACCATCTTCGGCACCTCGGCGACGTCGCTGACGACGTAGAGGGCGTCGTTGAGGCTCCTCTCCGCCTCGTCCATCATCCTCTCCAGCCCCGAGCGGATGAAGATGGCGACGCTCGCTGGGTTCTTGCACTCCTCGACGAAGATCATCTTGTCGTTGCCGACCTTCCTCTCCTCGACGAGGCCGCATGTCCCGAGGTCGGTCTTCTTCAGGTCCTTGAGGTGGTTGACGATCTTTCCGCCGGTCGCCTTGGCGAGCTTCTCCATGTCGCTCTCCTTGAGGCGGCGCGCCGCCATGATCCCCGCCTTTGCGAGGAAGTGCTGGGCGACGTCGTCGATCCCCTTCTGGCAGAGCAGCACGTTGGCGCCAGATGCCGAGACCTGGTCGACCATCTTCTTCAGCATCTCGGTCTCCTTGTCGAGGAAGGCCTTGACGCCGTCCGGGGTCTTTATGCGGATCTCGGCGTCGATCTCGGTCTTCTCGATCTCGATCGCGGCGTTCAGGAGGGCGATCTTGGCGTTCTTGAGCTTCTTCGGCATCCCGTCGTGGATGACCTCCTTGTCGACGATTATGCCCCTTATGAGCTCAGTCTCCTGTAGGCTCTTCCCCTCCTTCTTCACGATCTGGATGTTGTCGACGTCCGCGATGACCTTACCGTCCCGCGTCTCGACTATCTGCTTCACGGCGTCGACGACTATCTCGGCGAGGTGCGCCCTGTCGCTGGAGACGGTCTTGCTCCTCATGGAGGTGCCCGCCAGCTTGAGCAGGGTCGCCCTGTCCTCCATGTCGACGTCGATCGCGACCTTCCCGAGGACCTCAAGTGCCTTGTCGGCGGCCTTCTGGTAGCCGCTGATGATGATGCTCGGGTGGATCTCCTGCTCAAGGAGCTCGCCGGCTTTCTTCAGCAACTCCCCTGCGAAGACGACGGCGGTGGTCGTCCCGTCGCCGACCTCCTTGTCCTGGGTCTTCGCTATCTCGATGATCATCTTCGCGGCGGGGTGCTGGACGTCGATCTCCTCCAGGACCTTCGCGCCGTCGCTGGTGATGGTGATGTCACCGAGGCTGTCGATGAGCATCTTGTCCATCCCGCGGGGGCCGAGGGTGCTCTTCAGCACCTCCGCCACTATCTGGCCG
>JAUYEB010000015.1 GCA_030691555.1 Candidatus Bathyarchaeota archaeon | reverse complement strand
CTTCATCATCAAGGACGGCCCCCCGAATTCCGCACCCCCACCGAAGACGCGCCTCAACATCGCGGGGTCCTTCAAGGACATCCTTAAAAACCGTGGATTCTACCCGCCACTCCTCGGCTTCATGATGATGGGCTTCACCTTCGTCCTCTACTCGTGGATAAACCAGTTCTTGATCGAGGACAAGGGCCTCACCTACATAGAGGCGGGGACAGTGAGCAGCCTCGGGACAGTGGCCGGATTCATCGGCTGCCTCCTGATAGGGGTGATCAGCGACAGGCTCAAGAGGAGGAAACTGCCCGTCATCTTCTTCCTGGGAGTCAACCTCCTGCTCCTCGGTATCCTCACCCACCTTCCAGCTAGGCTACCCGTCGCCGTCTACGCGGCCATCTGGTTCGCGATGGGAATCTGCGGAAGCATCTGGATGCTATTCTTCAGCATAGTGAGCGAGGTGCTGCCACCAGAGAGAGCCGGGATAGGCTTGGGGCTGATGAATGGGTTGAGCACGATCCTATCGAGTCTAGCGACCCCCATCTACGGCAGCCTAGTGGACGTGACGGGCAGCTACTACATACCCAACATAATATCGTTGGGGCTCGGCATCCTAACCGTTCTGGTACTAGCCGTGATCATGAAGGAGACATACGGCGTCACAGCCCAACACGCAACGCCGTCTCCCGAATCTTAACCGGACTCGGGTGCGCGGCAACCGACTTTCGAGGCAATCTTCTAAATACGAGGGACCTTTACTTGAGATGAAACTCATTGAATTCATCAGAGATCAAGGCCCTAGTAGACGGGACGCCGGTAGAGGTGTTCCTACAGTGCAGAACGAAGGCCCGCAGAGTGATAGCGACGGGCAAGGGCGAGATATTCGCCGGAGATCTGGGTGACAACTCGGGGGAGATCAAGTTCGTCGCCTTCAGCGGCTCGACCATAGACTGCAAGCAGCTCGATGACACCATCGAGCTCGGCGTGGTCATACAGGTGAAGGGGATGAAGAACACCCATCAGGGCTTCCCCCAGATAGTGATCAGCAGCAGGGACGGTGGCGCGATGCGCCCCGCGCTCCCCGGCGAGTACGAGCTAGCAAACTTCGTGCCGAAGACTAACCAGGACGTCGACGCGATGTGGGGCTACGTCACCGGCCTGCTCGCCACGATCAAGGATCCATCACTCAAAGCCCTCGTGGACTCGTTCACGACGGACGCCGACTTCGTGGCCGAGTTCAAGCTCTTCTACGGCGCCAGAATGTTCCACCACTCATGCGCCGGCGGCTTACTGGAGCACACGTGGGAAGTGCTCCAATACTGCGAGCTGGCCTGCAGGATCCACACCTCGCTCGACAGGGACCTCGTCTACGCGGGGGCATTCCTCCACGACGTGGGTGTGCTAAGGGAGAACTCCGAGCCCCTCGGCATGACCGAGAGCAGGGAGGGCTTCATGCTGGGTCGCGTCTACCTATCAGCCGAAGTCGTATCCAGCAGGATCTCATACATCCCAGGGTTCCCCGAGGCGACCCGGGTAAAGCTACTGAACACGATATTGAGCCACCTGAAGAATGGGGAGCAGGAGTCGGACTTCTACCCGAGGACCCCCGAATCGGTGGTCGTTGCATGCGCCGACGTCTTCGGGGTCAAGGTGTCTCAGTACATCAGGGTCAAGAAGGACTCTGCTGGGGCAGACTGGAGGGCGAGCAGGGCTCCAATCGGTGGAGTCTTCACCGAGTAAGTGCCTAACTCTTTCCGACGTGGACCTTTCTGGGGGTCACCTTTACGATGACCCTCACCTCTTTTCCCTTCAGTTCCGGCATCAGTTCGTAGAAGTCTTGCCTCTGTAGGCGTTCGCGAGCCGGTTCAGTTGTTCGAGGGCGCCCTCCTCGACGAGCTCCACGTCGCCCTGAACCTCAATCCACCTCATCTTGTTGACGGCGTCCACGGCCAGGACGGAGACCCGCGGGTCCCTCCGCATATTCTTCTCCTTCTGATAGCCTATCCCCGTGTTCAGCAGTACGTATTCGCCGTCGAAGCTGCACCAGACGAGGGTACTCTGAGGGTACCCCTTCGGGGAGACTGTCGTCAGGACGACGTCGACGGTGCTCCGCAGCAGATCGGCGTGGCTCTCAGGAATCTCGACCATCGGGATCAGATAAGGTAAAGGGGAATCGGATATAACGCCTCGCCCAAGCTCGAAATCTGCCCAGAAAAAGGTAGGGGTGAGGGGGTACACTCGATAACCCACTCCTGAGCCTCTTCAGCCAAAAGGGGCGGTAAAACGACCCCGATTAGAAAAACACGCTAAAAAACCATCCCGTTCAGGATCGGATCTAGTCAAAAGGAGCACATATTCCCTACCAAGTAATTTTTTTCTCTTATCACCTGTGGCGCAAACTGGCGTGGGTTACTCTGGCGCCGCCTGCGTCAGCTCCATCGCCAGCGACCCGCCCCTCTCGAAGCGCACCGTCAGCGTCTGGAACATCGCCTGGAATATCCTGATCTTACCGTACCGCTTCTCCTTCACCAGCCCAAGCTTCACCAGCTTCGCCAGGTGCCTCTCCACACTCGTGTAGTTAAGCCCCGTCCGGCGGCTCACCTCGCTGATGTTAAGCTCACTGCTCTCCGCGAGGACCTGAAGCGTCCTGATCCGCCCCCGCGAGCCGAGGAGCTCCTCCGCCTGAGTTCTACTTCTGCTCAATGCCCCTCAGCACCTCCCGTTCGAGGTCCTCCGCCGTGACCTTCCCCAAAGTTATCAGCTGGGTCCGCCCCTGGCTGCCCGAGTCAACCTTCGAGGTTATGATCCCCGTCGCCTTCAGCCCCTCCAGATACTTCCAGAACTGGGTGTGAGCCCTAGGGGTCTCGCCGCGCTCCTCGCAGGCTATCCTGTAGAGCTGCTCCACCTCCCCGGTGGTTGCGTGGGGCGCCGTGCTGGTCCTGAAGAACCTCGCCACGGCGAGAAGCGTGAGCCTCTCGTGGAGGCTGAGGTGATTCAACCCCTCCTTCTTCACCGGGGAGAGGACGCCCGCGCTCACCTGCCTGACGTGCTCCGGTTTAACCTGGCTGGCGCCCTCCATCTCCGCCCTCTTCCCCGCCCCCCAGAGGAGATCGATGGCGCACCTCGCGTCCCCCCTTTCCGACGAGGCGAGCTCCGCTATGAAGTCAACCACCTCAAGCGGCACCGCGCCCCTCCTGAAGGCTGCCTCTGCCCTCGTAGCGACGATGTCGCCGAGCTGAGGCGCCGAGTACTCAGGCATCTCAATCAGGTTCCTCTGAAGGCTGCTCAATGTGCTCCGGTCGAGCTTCTCGAAGACGCCGCGGTCCTTCGTGATGAGGAGGAGGCTTAGGCGCCGCGGCGCGTCGGGCTGAGACTCGTGCACCCGGGTGAGCTGGTAGAGGGCGTCGCTCCCCTCCGTGTCTATGAGTGCGTCCACCTCGTCGAGGCAGAGCAGGAGCTGCGCGTTGTCCTCGCCGAGGAGCTGCATCAGGGTCTCCATCAGCTCGTTCGGCGCGTAGCCGCGCTCCGGGAACTCGGGGCGCAGAGTCTTCACGACCCTCCTGAGGACCATGAAGAGGCTCCCCCTCAGCTCCCTGCAGTTGACGTGGACGTACTCGACCCTGAGCCTCTTCCTCTTCGCCTCGTCCCTGAGCCCCCTGCCGAAGACGCGGGCGAGCGCCGTCTTC
>JAUYEB010000287.1 GCA_030691555.1 Candidatus Bathyarchaeota archaeon | reverse complement strand
ACCGTGATGAGCCTGACGCCGGCGCGGGCGCAGTAGGCCGATGTGCTGACGGCCGCGTTGCCGCTCGAGTCGATTACGACCCGCTTCGCCCCCTCCTCCACCACCCTGCTTATCAGGTAGGCGATGCCCCTGTCCTTGAAGCTCGATGTCGGGTTCATAGCCTCGACCTTGGCCCAGATGTTCGTCCCCCTGAGCCTGATGAGGGGCGTGCCTCCCTCGCCGAGCGTCTGCCTGCAGTCCGCGCGTATCGGTGGTAGCCTGTCGGCGTATCTCCATATGCCCTCAGTTGCCATGTCGAGTCCCTATGGGTGTGGGGGATAAGGCGACGCCGGATAAAATGGGTTACCCTCTAGGCGAGCCTCTTGAGGGCCTCGGGGAAGCCGCCGATGCCCTTGATCACGGCGTCGCTCGCCCTGAGTTGGGGCTCCGGGGCACCTTCGAGGTCGATGAGTACGCCCCTCATACCCGCGGCGTGGGCCCCCACCACGTCGGCCTCGTAGCTGTCGCCAACCATGACCGTGTTCTCCGGCGTGGAGCCGAGCTCCCCGAGGGCCCTCTCGAAGACCACGGGCGAGGGTTTCATGTAGCCGACCTCGGCGGAGACTACGAGGCTGTCGAAGATGGCGTCGTATCCGAGGGCGGCGAAGACCCTGCGGGCGGTCGGGCCGTCCATGAAGTTGGTGACGACCCCCAGCCGGTAGCTCCCCCTCAACCCGTCGAGGACGGCGGGTGTCTCGGGGTAGAAGCTGGTCTGCCTCGGCCACTCGGAGAGGTAGTCGCCCCAAGCCCCGACGGCGAGGCGGCTCCGCCTCGGCTCAGCGACGCCCAGCCGCTCTAGGACTGTGAGCAGCCGCCGCAGGTAGTCGATCTCGGTCCACCCGTTCGCCTCGGCCTCGGCGACCTGCCTACGGGCCACGCCCCTGTAGGCCTCGACGAACCCGTCGCGGTCGTATTCGAGGCCCTGGTCGCGGAGGCTGCGCTGGAATATCTCGACGGACGCGCCGCCCCTCATGAGCCCCGGCGCCTGGACGAGGGTGTTCCAGTTGTCGAAGAGGATCGTGTCGATCAAGGCGTCGCACCTATGAAGTTTCAAAAGGCGCATATGTACTCTTGTATCGGAGCTGCTGGGAGATGGTCACCGAGGAGACTACTAGGAACAGGGTCATACGCATCATCGCCGCGACGAGGTTCCCCTTCGTCGACCAGGAGGACTGGGGGGAGGGCTACGTAACCATCGTCAACGACGAGGTGAAGAGGAGGGGGATAGACACGGAGGAAGCCGTCGTCTACCCTAGCATAGTCATAGCGAAGCCCGACGGCCGGATACAGGAGGTCGCCGACGTCGCACTCGCCAGGGAGGTCGCGCCATCGTCAGTGGCTAGATGGAAGCTCCTCTCCGAGAGGACTGGCATGGGCGAGAGGGAGAAGAAGTTCTTCCTATACGTGCCCCCGAAGAGCGAGGAGAAGGCGCAGAAACTCCTCGAGAGCAACAAGATATCCTACGCGGGCCTCAGGGTCTACAAGATCAACGACAGGATACTCTCCGTGACGCCGATAACGACGCCGGACGCCGAGTACGACCACCACAGGACATAGAGGTGGTTCGATGTTCAAGCTGATTGTCGGAGGGGACGTCTACGCCCCCGAGAAGCTGGGTAAGGCGAACATACTCATCGCGGGCGACAAGATCGCGGCGGTAGGAGAGGACCTCAAGGCACCCGGAGGGTACAAGTGCGAGGTCATAGACGCCTCGGGGAAGATCGTATACCCGGGCTGGGTCGATCCACACATCCACATCACCGGGGCAGACGACAGCCAGGGGCCATACGGGCACACCTACGACGTCTCGTACCAGGACATCGTGGAGAGCGGCGTGACGACCCTCGTGGGCACCCTCGGCGGCGAGTACCTGGTCCGCAACCTGGAGCAGCTCTACTGGAAGGCCATCGAGCTGGAGCTGATGGGTCTCACCACGTACATGTACACGGGCTGCTTCCACATCCCTCCCCCGACGATCACCGGCACCGTCAGGGGAGACGTCGTACTCATCGACAAGGTCCGGGGGCTCAAGACGGCGATCTCGGACGCGACGACGAGCCACCACACGTGGAGGGAGATGGCGGAGCTGGTCAGCGAGGTGTCCCTCGGGGCGGAGACGGTGAAGAAGACCGCCGTCGTCCACGTCTACGTGGGCAGGCGCCCGCAGAGGATGGACATGCTCTTCGAGGTCATAGAGAACACGGGGCTGCCGGCGAAGCTCATACAGCCGACGCACGTGAACCGCGCCACCCCAGACGTGATGGCGCAGGGCGTCGAGTGGGCGAAGAGGGGAGGCTACGTCGACCTCACCACGCAGATGAGGAAGGAAGAAGGCACCCTCACGGGGCTGAAGACGGACCTCGCCGTGAAGCGCATGCTCGCCGAGGGCTGCCCAATCGAGTACATAACGATCAGCAGCGACGCCAACTGCCCTATGGCGATAAGGGACGCCAATGGCAAGCAGGTCCAGGTCTACATAGCCCCAGTCGACTTCACG
>JAUYEB010000272.1 GCA_030691555.1 Candidatus Bathyarchaeota archaeon | reverse complement strand
GCCGCTATGTAGCCGAGGCCGAGGGGCGGGAACCTGAATATCGACTTGTTCCGCGGGGGGTCGACGTAGGGGTAGACGAGGGCGACGTCGGTCATTCCGTGGTCTTCGGCGGATCGGCTGAATCTATACCTTTCCCGTTTTCGCGGCGTCCGCGGTGCCGTGGGGTCTAGAGGTGTGGCTACGGCGTGGGCGAGGGCGACGTAGGCGAAGTTCTGCCCTCACGCCTCGTCGAGCACCGCCTCGACCTCACCCGTCGTCATCTCGGCGCCGTTCGGGGGGGAACTCCTCCAGATGTCGCATAGGGCCTATACGGGGCGATTCAATTCCCTAGTTATTTCGCGCCCAGTTAGGAAGATGCGTTCCTACGGCGTTGTCAGTTGAGCCTCTAAGAGCTGGATCAGCTCATACTGGCTCTGGGTTAGAGCGGTCAGCTGCTGTATCTGAGCGTCCTTGACCTGGATCTGGGCATCATAAGCCTGGATCAGCGCCTCCTGGGCCTGTATCTGAGCCCATTGGGCTTGGATCTGGGCGTCATTAGATTGCATCTGCGCCCCCTGTGCCTGGATCTGGAGCTCGTAGGCCGCTAACCGGTTCTGGGACAGGTTATTCGCTATCAGGTAGCCTCCCGCGAGGCCGCCGATGAGGCACGCGATGGCGACTAGGTAGAGCTTCGAGTTCATGGAGTAGAGTAGCGGCTGCCACGTCTTAATACTAACTTTTAGAACAGCGTCGGGAGGTTCCCGAAGCGTTCTCCTCGACTCGATGAGCCCGAAGTTCCTTTAACGTTTATTTGGTGCGGGGGGTGGGACTTGAACCCACGAAAGCCTCAGCTACGGGATTCTCACCAGAGACCGCCTGATCTAAGTACCGTCCCTTTGAAGACCAAACTACCAACTTCAAGCCATCACTTCTTGTAGACGGCCTTCCTGTGCCCAACACTCAACAGCGTCAGGGTCTTCTCCCCCTCATTTACTGTGTAAATGATCCTGTACTCTCCCGCCCTCAGGCTCCACTTACCAGATAACTCGCCCCTGAGTGGCTTGCCAAGGCGAGGATCATCACCCAACTGCCTAATGGCGGTATCTAACCTCTTCATAACTGGCTTCCCGAGCCTTCGAAAGTCCCTCTCGAAGCTCCCCGTGACCCGGACACTATACCTCGCCAGACTTCTTCAGCTCCCCCATGAACTCGCCGTAGCCCCTAACCCTCCCCGCCTTGAGGTCCTCCTCCGACTCCCTGATGGACCTCATCGCCTCCCCGTCCTCAAGAATGTCGAAGGTCTCTATGAGTTCCTCAAGGAGGGCGTTCACCCTAAGCAGGAGGGCACGGTCCTCGTCGTTCATAACGGAACTGCCCTGGGAAACCAAATCCATCGAATAGCTCTACCCCGATCCCGATATTAAACTGATTCATCGGCAAGCTCGGGATCATCCGGGTCCCAACCAGAATGGTGCGGGGGGTGGGACTTGAACCCACGAAAGCCTCAGCTACGGGATCTCTCACCGGAGACCGACCCGATCTTAAGTCCCGCCCCTTTGGCCAGTCTCGGGTACCCCCGCCCAACAAAGACCCGCACCCCAGACCTAAAAAACATATCACCCCAGATCAATGAGTTTGCCCGCGGTCATCGTCCACCTGCGGCACGATAAAAAAAATATCCCGTAAGTATCGCCGTGCGTAAGAGACCCCCGACAACCACCGGTAAGGACGCCGGGAGAACCGGAACCAGCCCAGGTGGGGGGAGGCTACCCCTGCCCGAGGGCGAGCGCAATGAGCGCCACAAGCGCCCCCGCGACGACCATCTTGACCCCCGAGTAGATGACACTGGTCTCGCTTATCTTGCCGAGGAAGGCCCCCACGGCGAAGAGGGCGGCGAGCGCCCCGCCGATGGCCGCGTAGAACGCGACGTGTATCTCGATCAACCCCATGTTCGCGAGGGCGAAGGGTACCAGGCAGGGCAGCGAGGCCAGGAAGGGGGCGGAGCCGTCGACGACGGCCGCGAAGACGGAGACGAACCGCGCCGCCCTCCGGTACTCGGGGACCTCCTCGGGGCTCGACTCCTCCAGGTCGTTCAGCCTCCTCTTCCGCTCCGCGCTCTCCACCATGTAT
This sequence comes from Candidatus Bathyarchaeota archaeon, assembly GCA_030691555.1. Classification (GTDB taxonomy): domain Archaea; phylum Thermoproteota; class Bathyarchaeia; order TCS64; family TCS64; genus UBA8941. The sequence continues at coordinate 1,713 of JAUYEB010000272.1, read as the reverse complement.
GTGCCAGTGAAGCCCGAGACCGCCATCGCCACTGCGCCCAGCACGATGATGTCCAGCACGTCCCTCGGGTCCTCGACCGCCGCGATGTAGCTGCCGACGACGACGCCGAGGCTCGTCATCGCCCCGTCGAAGGCGTTCATGGCGAGGTACCTCCGCAGTATCCCCTTCGACCGCGTTATCTTCAGGAACTCGTCTACCCTCTCGAGGCTCCTGCCAATGATTCCGCCGTCGGCGGGGGATTTATCGGGCTCCTCGATGTCGAAGCTCACCCTAGCCGGCCCCTCCCAAGGGGGCGGAGCCGGAGACCAAAACGCATCCGCTAAAGGCTCTAAACAACTGCCTCTATTCTCGGGTTAATGTGGGTGTTTGAGCTAAAAAGCATACCCTCCAACACCCACCCACGCCAAAATAAGGTAGAGTAGGGTAATCGATCTAAGCCTGAAAAGGGCCTTTCCCGCCGAGAGAGGCCCGAAACCGCGCCGATGGCCCCCGATTATGCACAAAAACGCGCATATAAGCCACCCATCCGGCCGGGTGAACCCGACGAACATCCGCCGCCCGTCGCCACCGGGGCACCTCAGAAAACGCCCCAAATCGGGAAATCGACGAAAACAAGCTGAAACTCGGCGACGACGAACACCCCCCTCCCCCCCACATGCATGCATGACGAGGGCAAAGAAAAAAACCATTATGCACAGTAGCACAACATTGGAAACACCGAGAACGACGAAAGAATCGAAGAAGACGGGCCTAGATGAGCCGATGCGTCCTCTGAAGATCCTTACGCATCCACTGATAGTGCCTCAGAGTCGCCGTCTCACCGAAACCACACGCGGCACACACCTTGAGCCTCATATGATAGGCCCTGCGACCGCAGCGCCTACACCTCATGTGAGTCCGCTTACCCGTATGAAGAGCATGCTTAGTCGGCATTTACTACACCTAACCCTCGGGAGGCGGGGAGATCATTATCACGTTGTCGCCGCGCAGAACGATCATCCCTATAACCTCATTCTTCATCGGGTCGCTCACGTTCTCCGCATCCTTGAGCACAAGGTTCACGTGCTGGTCGAAACCCTCGAGGGTCCCGCGCAGGGTCTTACCCCCCCTCACCTTGATGAGAACCGTCTTACCAAGACTACGCTCAAGGACCCGCTCAATCATCTCAGCCAAACCGATCTCCCTCTAAATTCCCCGTCGGGCTCTAATCGAATAACCGAGTTCCCCTATTAAACGTTTGGTATAAAAGAAACACCCCCGCCGGGCGGGAAAACGCCCCCGTTCAAGCCGCCCTAAGCCTCAAAAACGTTTATTAGCGAGTGCTCGCCCTACATAGCAGCCTCTGCAGGGTAGTGGCTTCTAAGAGATGAACACGAGGGAGAGGAGGGATTCCGTTCGATTAGCCATTTAAAAAATTCGGGAAGCCACACGCCCTGCAGTTTAACACCCCCGTTTGAGGATTGATGTAATGCTTCTCGCAGAGGAGAATAACTGGGACCTCATGAAGACCTTCTTCGTCGATGAGGGCCTCGTGAAACAGCACCTCGACAGCTACAACGAGTTCGTCGAGCACACGCTGCAACAGATCATAGACGAGATAGGCGGCATCACCATAGAGGTGCCGAACCACACATACGAGATAAAGTTCGGCTCCATAGAGGTGGGCGACCCCGTCATAACCGAGGTCGACGGCACCCAGCGCCCCGTCTACCC